>CAZJTO010000026.1:0-17424 GCA_964548935.1 uncultured Saprospiraceae bacterium | reverse complement strand
ATAGAGATAGTATCGCCGATATGAAACGTAAAGGAAAAAATATCGAGAAGATCGTGTTTGCCAATGCAATCTGGTCACATCTCAATCACAATGTCCTTATATATAAGAATAAGACTGTTGTTTTTGAGTAGCACTCATAGAGGCGTATTGCTTAAGTGCATGATCTAGGATATCCATAGCCGCTGCCAACTCCTCTACTCCCAATACAAAAGCGATCCTCACTTGAGATCGACCATGCTCCTCATTGAGATAGAAACCATTGCCCGGTGCTAACATAATGGTCCTACCATTGTGGTTAAAATCTTTCAACAACCAGGTAGCAAAATGACCAGCATCATCCACAGGTAATTCTGTCATGATATAAAAGGCTGCCTTCGGCATATAAATTTTTACTCCAGGTATCTTGGACAGTCGCTCGTGCAAAAATTTACGCCGTTTGTTATACTCGGCTTTGACCTCTTGAATATAAGTTGACCGATCCTCAAAACATGCCACCGCCATATACTGCCCAATCATCGGGGGACATAGTCTCAACTGAGCGTACTTGAGGATATGGGACATCAACTCTTGGTTGCGGGATACTACAAAGCCGACCCTGCTACCACAAGCACTAAATACCTTAGAAATCGAATCGATGACTACAACATGATTTTGGATGTCGTCTAACTCCAACACCGAGGTAAACTCCTCATCATAGCAGAACTCTCGATACACTTCGTCAACGATCAGAAAAAGATCATACTTCTTAACGAGCTGTGCAATCTCAATAAGCTCACTTTTAGAATAGAGATTGCCCGTCGGATTACCTGGATTGCACAAGAATATCGCTTTGGTATTACTGGTAATCTTTTGAACAAACGCATCAGGCGATGGCAACTTAAATCCATCATCAAGCTTACTCGTCACAGAAACTAAATTGACACTTGACGTATGGGCAAAGCCAATATAGTTAGCGTAAAATGGTTCTGGGATGATAACCTCCTCGTGCGCATCAAAGCAAGAAAACAAGGTGAACAAGATGGCTTCTGATGCACCTGTAGTGACATAGATATCTGACAGATTGATTTCTGACACGTGCTCGCAATAATATCTGTGTGCTACTTTTCTTAGATTGAGATCACCTTCTGAAGAACCATACTCTATGATCTCATTGTCATAGCCTTTCAATCGATCGATTGCCGCTTGGGGAGTCTTGATATCAGGTTGCCCGATATTAAGATGTATCACATCTACTCCTCTCGACTTAGCTTCTCTGGCATAGGGTATCAAGCTCCTTATTGGAGATTGAGTCATGCGTTCACCACGTTTAGATACAATAGGCATAATCGAATATCTTACTTATACACGTGCAAATATAATCTGCTTGAGTAACATGTTTCTACAGATTGTATTGACACTCACACCTTTCGTGAGCTAAGAAAGAGAATAGATTACTTCTTAAAAAGCTGCTTGTATAATATTCGATCCATCCACCGGCGTGGAATCCATTTTGTGACCAACAATGTCATAAATAGGTTCCTATTAATCACGATTTTTCTCCGTGTCTTCTTATTTAGGATTCTTTCAATCGTCTTAGAAATCACTCGAGCTTCGAGTGCAGTTTTCTGCCCATTTTGCAAGACCTTATCTGCTCGCCTGCACATAGTGGCATAATCCGTATCGTCATATTCTCCGCAGTCGTTGATGTTCTTTTCCCATATTTTGGAGGCAATGGGCCCAGGTTGGATACTGACTACATCTATGTAATACATATACAACTCTCTTCGATAGATCTCTGCCAAGCTTTCCACTGCATGCTTGGATACACAGTACGCTCCGTTATATGGAGAATTAAAATACCCAGATATACTACTGATCATAATGATCTTCCCTCCCTTCGTATTTGTCTCTCGATCCCCTTTGATTAGATCTACAAAAATGTTTGTGACATTGCGCACAGCAAATAGATTGACTTCCATCTGCCATCTGAACTTGTCATCATCAAGTAACTCAATAGGACCGCCTTGTGCTATACCCGCATTATTAATGATGGCTTTAAGCTTGTCGCCACCTAGTACTTCTTCGACCTTAGGTCTGGAGGCTTTTATTTGCTCCTTATCCGTTACATCGAAGATCAGGGGAATGTAATTTATGCCCAATTCACCTGAAATGCGATCTGCGTCAGCTTGCTTTCTGACACTGCCCAGCACGGTATAGCCTTGCTCAATGAGGTATTTAGTCGAATCATATCCGATACCTGATGAAACACCCGTAATCAATACATATCCTTTACTCAAAATACTTTATTTAATGATGCGATATATCCTGGTTCTTCAGCATTAAACTGTGATAGATATGCCTCCGATGTTAATGTTTTGTTCATCTGCTCTTGAGAGTCTCCCCCGTAGATGATGATGCAGTTGATGATATTTTCAACGATCTCATCGGCTCGCCCATCGACCTTTTGATAGAGATGTGCAAAGCTTTTGCCAGCGTAGAGCACCTCGAGTCCGTTGAGTGAGCTTTGTGCAGTATTAAGCGCACTATCTAAGTCATCACTATTAAAATAATGAAGCGCATAACACTGATGGTCTGAGTCGAAATTAATAGGACCACTTGGCTTAGTAAATGAAAAAGTGAACCGCTGGACAGACTTAATTCTAAGTAAACTAACCATCTTGAAGTAGGTCGACTCCATCAATCGTTTGAAAGCATGACCATCGGGATACTTGACCAATAAAATAATCTGGCGCTTGCCTTCATCCGATAGCAGGGATTCTTGTACTGTCGCTTTGAACAATGGCTTGCCTCCGACCTTGATGACACTGCGACCGGCTAAGCTATTGTAGAGATGGTACATCCACTGCGGATGCGCATCAAACCAATTCACAGCATATAACGGCTGTGCTATGCTCTCATGAGGTTCCTGCGTCCTAATCGCAACACGAATGGAAGACGTTATTTTGGCAATCAACTCATTCATGTCATCGGAGTTTTCGTTATTCTGACTTTCGTACCAGAGAATGCGGCATTGCCTGTGACCTTATCTATTCTATTATGATCAGTGATGTCATTAACAGAAACTCCAGCTCGTTCGTCAGATGCAGCAAATCGCAACTGAACCCCCTTCTTTTTATGTCCAAATCCATGAGGTATACTTACGACCCCTTGCATGATGTCTTGGCTTATTTCTATTGGCATAGTAATCGTTCCTGTATCTGTTGACACATCTACGAGGTCGCCTATTGCCATATGTAACCGTTGGGCATCGTCTGCATGCATCATGACGGTGCATCTATTTTTTCCTTCTGTTAATTTCTCCACATTATTCATCCAAGAGTTGTTGTTCCTCAGATGCCTTCTTCCTATGTAGTAAAACTCATTATCTGCTAACCGTTCCTCTCGATGAAGGTCTAAATCCTTGAGCCCTTGCAAAAAGACCTCATCAGCTATATTGATTTTCTGATCAACCGTATTGAGTACAGATGGCACCATTGGCTGCAGGAAGCCAAACGATATACCATGTTTTGATTTTATAAGTTGAGACAAGCTTAGTCCGCTGAACCAATTCTTAGGGTGCCTCAATTTCCCATATGGTCCGGTCATCAGACCCAAATTGAGCAGCTGCCTCGGAGTTAAATACTTGTGAGGTAGGCTTCGCTTCTTGGGGCTATCGTTGGCCAGTCTCTTCACCAGACCTTTGACGATCTGCCAATCATAGAGCTGACCATTTTGAGGAGGAAATAATGCTTCAGAAAACTTCGCATTATTGGACACCGCAATCTGATTGAAAATGAGATCGTAGTGATCTACTTCAAGATGCGACGGTGGAGGGAGTATGATATCCGCATGTCTAGTAGTTGCATTGAGATAAATATCCATACTCAACATAAAGTCCAGCTTAGGTAGAGCCTGATCCAGTCGTTTGCCATTGGGCGTAGACAGCACCGGATTGCCTGCAAAGGTGATCAATCCCTTAATCTGCCCGTCTCCTGGCGTAAGCATCTCCTCTGCGAGTACTGATACGGGTAGTTCTCCCTCAAACTCAGGTAATCTTCGAACCCTACTATGCCATCTACCATGTGCTGGCTTGAATCCTTTTTGCCTTTTGACATTGATAGCTGGATCTGTAAACATGGCTCCGCCAGCCTTGTCAAAGTGACCAGTAATGATGTTGATCACCGTGATCAACCAATGACATAATCCGCCGTGCTCCTGTGTCGACATCCCCATGCGTCCATACAAGACCGCATGCTCTTCCAGCACATAGTCCAAGGTCAACTTCTCTATGACTTCAGCAGAGATCCCCGTCCGCAGTGCCACACTTTGAGGTGTATAGTCCTTAGCGATGTCTTTGATCTTTTCTATGCCATTTATGTGCTCTCCGAGATGCTCCAGTGTTATCCAATCATTGTCGATGATCAGATGTAGCATCGCCAGTAAAAGATACACATCAGTGCCAGGACGTATAAAAATGTGCTGATCTACGTACTTAGCCGTTTCATTTCGTCTTGGGTCTATTAAGGTGACCTTACCTCCCTTATGTTGAATAGACCTGATGCGCTCCACTGGACCACAACCACTCATGATACTGCCATTAGATGCGATGGGATTAGCCCCAATCATGATGAGATGTTGGGTTCGTTCTACATCTGGAATCGGAATATTGAGTGGATGCCCAAACATATAATACCCGATGAAGTGATGCGGCAACTGATCCATAGAGGTAGGAGAGAAGTTGTTCTTGGTACCGAGCATTCTTTTTAGCTCGCCTACGAACATCATCATCCCAAAGTTGTGGACTGTAGGATTGCCAAGGTATACTGCCATGGCATCTCTACCATGCTCCTTTTGAACTTTTATAATTTGTTCTGCCGTATAGTCAAGCGCATCGGACCAGCTCAGCTCATCCCAGCCTCCATTTTTGTTCTTCTTGAGTGGCTTCTTAAGTCGGTCTGGGTCCTCATGTATCTTGTGAATGAGTGCACCCTTTGGACATATGCTGCCTTTGCTAAAAGGATCATTTGGATCGCCTTTGACAGCTAGGACTTTATCGCCGTCATAATCTATCTCAAGACCACACATGGCCTCACATAGATTACATACTCTATAGTGTTTTTGAACTGCCATTATAAGACTGTTACTTCGCCAAATTTTATTAAAAGCAGCGTGGAGCAGAGCCCCAGACTTATATAGCACATCGGCGTACCGCCAGGTGTGCGAGGGCAGATTTCCTTACCAGATAGCTCTGTTAATGTCCCTGTCAAGGCCAGTAAAAAAGGGACTGCTATAAATGCATAATACCATAAATTGTCCGCAAACACCCCATTGAAAACATGCGCCACTAAGGCCAATACGAAAAACACAAATACAAGGTAGCACGCTGGAATACCGAACACTTTTGGGCAGACATTTTTCTTTTTATAATCCACCATAGATAAATTGAAGGAACCATAAATGGCAAACAATAATATAGCTATGAGTACGAAATATAATATCTGATTCATGATTCTTGATTTTTATAAATGCAATGGACGGTCTCCGATATTGGAATACTTTGACAAGTCAATATGTAGCCGTTTTCAATTTCATCAGCCTCAAGGCCAATGTCGACCTTCATTTTGACATCTCCAGAGATTAATTTGGCCTTGCAAGTAGAGCACGTGCCCTGAAGACAAGAGTAAGGTGGTTCATATCCATCTGCGATCAGCTGCCGCAGAATATCTTTTTCATCATTGATGACAATCTCAATTTCCTTATTGTCCAATTCTACTTTCACCTTCCTTATCGGTAAATCCTCTACCGCAAATTCCAGATCATCGCCTTCTGTGTCTGGTGCCGTAAAATACTCCCGATGAATCTTGTCAGCTGGCACATCTCCCTTCTCAAATCGAGCAATAGATGCCTCAATTAACTCTGAGGGTCCGCACAGGTAGATACCTTCAAGGGATGACGTTGAGATATTACTAACCTGCTGTTGGACAAAGTCAACGTCCACCCTGCCCATGTGAAAATGCACATTATGTTTTCCAACTTCAGGCATTTTGCTCTTCGCTCTACTCAAAAAATGATGTACTTGAAGTCGCTCTTTATAGACTAGTTTGAGTCGATTCAACTTATGGTGATAGATAATGTCATCCTCAGCACGGCTGCCATAATATAAATGGCACCGAGCTGTCGTGCTCAGTTTTAGAACAGACTGAATCATAGATATCAGAGGAGTGATGCCACTACCCGCTCCAATAAATACATATTCTGCATTCTCTGGAATATTATGAGGGTCGAGTTTGAAATGTCCGTTAGGGGCTGCAACTAACAAGCGTTGGTTGACCTCCGCCAAATCATTCATATAGTTGGAAACCAAACCCTTATCGATCTTTTTGATCAGTATACTTACATCGTCTTGTATGGAGTCACTGCAAATAGAATATGCCCTCCTCGTTTTCTCACCATTTACGGTAGGAGCAATGGTGAGATATTGCCCTGGATGAAAACCAAAATCGTCAGTTATCTCTTCGGGGATGTTAAAGGTGACCTCGATAGTATCCTTCGTGATCTTTTGCAATGATTTGATTTTCAATTGGTGAAACTTCATATGGGTAGCGTGTTATCCAAACCTCCTATTTAAATAATCAAAAAGCTTAGACAGTCTTAAGTCCGTTGTTGATGGCCCCGTCCTAATATAAAAGTGATCGAACTTTTCTGTTACTAAGTAACATGGATCACTGCCCGCTTGCACATCTACACGTAATACTTCCTTTCCTTTTAACGTCTCAGTATGGAAGTGAATCTTATCCAGATGTAGTGTCCCGAGATGTGACTTAATCGTATTGGTCAAAAACAACAACATCTTATCCTCGTTTTCAAAACGATCAGATTCAAGTCCGACGATCTCTCCATCATCACTCACTCCAACTAATAGGATGCCACCATCCGAATTGAGAAAAGCTGCAATCGTCTTTGTGATAGCGTGTGTTATTTTTTTATCCTTCATATCAGCTTTCAGATTCCATCTTAGAGTCGATTTGAATTCGATAAATTCACTCTCACCCTGCTCTATGATCTCCTGAGTAGAAGTCTGCTGAACTGATCTCAAATAATTAGTCACCCGCTTGCTTAATCTGCGGACTATAGTGAGGCTTATTTCTGGCGATATATAATTGGAGTCAAATAGTCGAGAGCCATTGATTGCAATCAGGGCACTGTCGACATTGGCCGTCAACGTCCCTAATCTAAAATCACCATTGAGCACACCTATCTCACCGATCAGTTCACCTTCTTGTAATTGAATCGTAGAATTATCTGGAAACTTGAGCGTTATTGACCCTTGCAGTAAGAAGTATATGAGGTTCGGCAGATCGCCCATCTCAAACACCTGCTGATTCTTGCTTACGATATGATAGGATAAAGCCCCTTCTAATTTTTTTGAAGCCTCTTCATCAAAACCTCTAAAAACCTCGTGCTCAGAAATCGCCTGAAGCATCTCTTTGGGTGATATAGGAGTAAAATTAGCCACGATTTGTCCCTTTGATCGATTTATAAATATTCTAACATACTATCGCTCAAAATAGATTTAAATCGGTAATGATTTCTAATCCCGCAACTATAATGATCGAAGACTTCTATAGAAGGGGAGATACAAAATCTTAAAGTATTCTACTGGTGGACCCTTTCAACATCCTTTCATGATATTGATTGTTTCCACTTTTCTCAATAGTTCTTTATCGTATTTCTCATTTTCTACCCAATTAGAAACCACTCTGTTATTCAGCCAAGTCCATCGTTGATTGAATTTTGTGAGATCAGGTAGAAAATAGGACTCTCTCAAGAGTCCAAATTGTCTCCGGTATGTATACCAAAGAAAAGAGGAATGATATTTAAAATTAGTTTTGAAGTGGTCTGGATTAAAATCCAGACTAGCGCATAGCGTCAAGACTCGCTTGAACAATGCGCCGAACTTGTCAAACAAGGGTTGTACGACTACTTCTTGTTCGTGCCTTAATAGCTGAGTATTGGCGGCCCAGATCTTTGCCGCTCTTTCTTCATCTGATATTCCCGTTTCATGGATCGCTTGATCCAAGTTTTTCCAAGCGATCAACATCGTATTATAATGGGCATCATCCCCTATTATATCTTCTAACAAGGAGATCCCACCATCTATATAGGCTTGATGAGTCCATGCGATATCGTCATAGATCTCATTGTTGATATGTCTGAGCAGGTTAAAATCATTGGCTAACCCTTTCTTCCTACATGAATTATCTAAGTCCATGATGTCAAATCCATCGAGATGATAAGGCAAGAGACCGATGCCTACATGATTAGATGCAAACGCTGCCATCCCTGCCCACTTAAATAGGTCTGGATTTTCCAGATAAAAACCGGCATAGATACTACTGATCGCCTTATTGCGATTGATAACATCCCGTTCATTCGGCAGTTTATCCTCGAAGTTCTTTTTGTACTCCTCAATCATTTTCATGATTTTCAATTATAAAATTGTCGCAGTGCAACGTGCCACAAAACCCTCAGCAAACGCAATTTAGATATTACCGATCACAATTGCCAAATACCTAAAAAGCTTTGTCACTCATACCAAGGGCTCAGGACAGACCAAATAAGGTCGAGGTCCATATTTTACTTAGTCAAATGATTCGCTACTCGGCCTATTGTTAATCCTTGAACAATGATTGAAAAAATAACGATGATAAACACAACGGTTAATAGGATAGACTTATATGGGGATTCACCAAGACTCAATACAAGCGCTAGAGATATGCCGCCTCTCAATGCACCCCATGTAAACAATAACATCATTTTTTGCTGTAGAACAGATCTCGTCCTAACAATAAAGGAAGAGACCACTACAGATAAATATCTCGCTAATAACATACCTGGTATGGCGATTAAGCTCGCAACAACAACCCATCCATCAAACTCCACCAAGTGCATTGAAATTCCAATTAAGACAAATAGTATGACATTGAGGCTATAATCTAGGACCCCCCATACATCGTTGATTTTAAGTTTAAGCTTTTGGGGGAATTCAGGACCATTTAAAAAATGCCCTGTGTAGATGCCAGCTATCACAATAGCTAATAAGCCACTAACTCCCAAAGTTTCTGATAAAGCATACCCGCCTGTAATCATCGCAATGGTTATCATAATACTCAATTGATCCTCGTCTTGAACCAAGAGCAACAATCTCTTCATGATCATACCAATGACCAATCCAAACAAAAGCCCTCCCAACACTTCATGAAGGAAGATTATTCCTATTTCTTGCCCGATTGAAGCACCCGTGCTATGCTCAACTAGGGAAAGAATAACAGTAAATACCACTACACCAAAACCGTCATTAAACAAAGACTCTCCCTCTATTTTCAGCTCAATCGTTTCTGATACTCCAGCTTTTTTGAGTATTGCGAGTACTGCGATCGGATCCGTCGGAGAGACAATCGCTCCGAGCAACATGCATACCATAAGTGGCAAACCGAGATGGAGCAGATCAGATATCAAGTAGAAGAAGAAACCAAATAATGCTGTACTCACCAATACTCCTATACTCGCGAACGTCAGAATTGATTTTTTTTGATCCAGTAGTTTTCTGAGGTCTATATGTATCGCCCCTGCAAAAAGCAAGAAGCTCAACATCATGTCCAATAGAAGTTCAGAAAAATTAGAAGCCTGGACTAAGCTACAGGTTTCATGATAAAAGACTGGGTCCACAAATTGTGAGGATATCAAAATTCCCGATACGACCAATGCGAGAATCAGGCTCCCGATAGTCGATGGCAGCTTTATCCATCTATGGTTAATTACGCTGATCACAGCGGCTAAAAGAAAAATTATTGAGAATGAATGAAACATATTTATATATGACTTTTATCAATAAGGGAATCTTCACCACAAAAAATAACAAGTCTTGCTACCATTAGATCAATCACGATGGAATTCAGTTCTTGGAGCATTCCTTGTTCAAAAAAGGTACAGAGACTACTTGTTCATAAATTTTCCTACGAATGAAGCAATTCCAACTGCCATATACAGTTGACCCGCCAATGATATCAAAATAATCAAGGACTTAGCTGATGGAGTCGATGGAACAATATCTCCATATCCTACCGTGAGCATGCTAATAAAGCTGAAATAGATATAATCAAATTCGTGAGTATCAGAAAATGTATATGAACCTTGATGATGAAACTCCATCATCTGTATAATGATCCCGCCCAAGTACCCAATCAATAGATAACCTGACGTAGCACCAATAACTACCTTTAAGTTGACATCTTTGGCTATAAGAAAACTGCGTGTCAGAATAAAGATCAACGTTATGTAAAAAAAGCACGTCGAATAGATCCTCACGTATGATGCTATGGCTGGTTCATCATACATCATGGAACAAGCTAAGCCCATTATACTTAGCCCTCCCAGGACTAAAATGACAACTTTATGCATCATTTTCACCCCAAGATTAAAGGAGGCCAATACTAAGAACAAAAAACTAAGGAATCTTACTATATCGATTGGAACTAAGAACAATAGGGCAATGAAAGGATACATCAATTCGACAAGGAGTGCTGCGAATAAAATCTCAAACCTATTTTTCTTAAGCATACTCATGTGAAAACCTATGATTCATACTAAGACGTGATTGCCAAAATAGGCTATAATGGTTGAGATTTATAAAAACTCTCAAGGGTAAATAAGCTCTTCTTGATCACCTTGATAGATCTATGCGTCATCCGAATTTAACAACTCATAAATCCTATGTTGACTACTATTTTGGTAGTCTCCTTCTTCAGAGACGTATTCATTCACTTGGCCCTCTCCTATAATACGTCGCTTAACATTATCCTCCAGTTGCATCTGTAAGCCAACACTAATCTTACTAAAAATGTCTTTATCCAAAATCGGAACTAACACTTCAATTCTATTATCTAAATTTCGGGTCATGAGGTCTGCCGATCCTATATACATTTTCTCATCGCCGTTATTGCCAAAAACGTAAACTCTTCCGTGCTCTAAAAATCGATCTACGATAGAATATACTTTAATGTTTTCGCTCATATTCATAACACCTGGGATCAAGCAACAAATGCCCCTTACTTGCAATTGAATCTTGACGCCGGCATTAGACGCTTTGTACAGCCTTTTGATCATGTCCCGATCTTGGAGGCTATTCATCTTAAACATCAAATAAGCATCATTGCCGATTTTCGCATTATTGATTTCGTTTTGAATCATCTCGTTGATAGTGCTCCGAGTGGTAAATGGTGACACCAACAAATTTTTAGTCTTGGGTACTAAAATTTTGCCCTCCAACAATTCAAATATTCGACCAATCTCGGCTGTAATCTTTTTATGGGCAGTCATCAAGCCATAATCAGTATAGACCTTTGACGTTTTTTCATTGAAATTTCCTGTGCCGATATATGCATATTCTTGTACTCCCTTTTCATTCTTAGCACGTACATACATAATCTTGGAATGAACCTTAATCTCTGGATAAGAGAAGATCACCTTAGCTCCTGCATTCCTTAATTTTTCTCCCCAGTAGATATTGTTAGATTCATCAAATCTCGCTTTGGTCTCTATAAATACACAAACCTTTTTTCCATTATTCAGGGCTTCCAGCAATCCCTTGGCTATTGCTGAGGTTTTAGACACCCGGTATAAGGTCACTTTAATGGCTTCGACATCAGGATGGGTTGATGCTTCTGCCACAAATCTGATCACCTCTTCAAATGACTCATAGGGATAATAGAGCAGTCGGTCTTTTTCTCTAATGGCGCTGAGCATACAATTATGACAGGCCAATCGGCTAGATCGGATAGGTGGCAATGGAATCATGTGATGAGCCTCACTGTCTGGAAGGTCCAATGAGAAAATATCTTTAAGCCTATGGTATTTACCACTAAAGATGACGTCAGTATCTGAAATATCTAATGTCGTGTATAACAGATCTACGTAGCTCCGTGGCAACTCCTTGTCGATCATAACTGCCGATATCTGACCAGTATCTCTATTGGATAGGGCTTTTTCTATCTTCTCTTTAAGGTTTCCTCCATATTCGTTGTCTATATGTAGTTCAGCATCTCGGCTGACCTCCATGCTGTAAAACTCCTGGCCATATAGCTCCTTAAGGTTTTCCTTGATCAGATCATCCAAGAATATGTACTTATCCTTCTTCTTAGGGTCAAGCGGTACGAACCTGCCCTGGTCTGTTGGCAACTTACACACCACAAGCTTTTCTTTTATCTGGGCAACGAGGTATACCTGACCTGTCTTAATGAACAAGCGATCTTTATCTGTCTTAAAATCTGTCTTACAGACTAAATCTTTTTTGATGTTCTTTTCGAAATAGTCCTTGCAAAATTTCTTCGTACTTGAATCATACTCTGACGGAAGCAATATGTGAAAGTTAGCGCTCTTTAACTCCGGAAGGAGCTCTTCAGAAAACACTTTATCAAACTGCTTCTGCAAAGAATAGATGTTGGTCTTTATCGCCTTGAGTAATTTATTAGGCTTTGTAATAAGTTTTTTCCTAAGTGGTTTGTCCAGAGATTTTATTCTTCTGATCTCTGCCACCCGCACTATAAAAAACTCATCCAGATTGGAAGAAAAAATGGCCGCAAACTTTAACCTCTCAAACACTGGATTTCGCTTATCCATCATTTCTTGAAGAACACGATGATTGAAACTGATCCAAGAAAGATCTCTATTGTAGTATCTATACTTTTTCATTCAATTTAATTCAAGCACATTTTCATATGCTACGTTATCATATTCCTCAAATTGCCCTGGCACAACAAATTGCGCTATGGCTTTCTTAGGATTCATGAAGACCAACTTAACATATCCTTTCTGTCCAACAGCAAATTTGGACCCTTTTCCCGTGGCGACCTTATTATTCTTTGATCCAGCACCACTTACTATGAAGTACTGATCGTGCCTCTCGATATACTGTAGGGCATGCTCATGGCCCGAAGCCACGATACTCCGACCTTTTTGTTGAAGGGCATCTATCAAGTGTTTCTTGTAAGAAACATACAAGGGATGATAGACGTCCTGTTCTGACAATCTCAGCCTCAATCTATTAAAAACGTACCCTTGCATCGGTAAGGGAAGATAGAGCCAATCTATCTTTTGCGTTAATGGAAATACATCATCCTTCAATGGGAACTTCCCGCCATGATGTGCGTAAGTGTATGGAGGGTGATGAGAAGCGACAATAATTGAGTTATCAGGCTGTCTTAAGATTTCAGATTGTAATTGATCTATAAACTCTTCAGCCGACTGTACCCGACAGACGGACTGGTCACCCGCTCTCGACTCTTCATCTAGATACCAATGAGAGTCCATGGTTAACAGACTGATACCTTCCTTTAATTCTTGAGTCAAAGGATCTCCACATCCCTTATCCGGCAGGAAGAAATTCTCCTGATTATTAGGGTTAGGCGTGTGAAGTAAAAATGAATCTACCAGCAACTCTTGTCGCCTGAGGCCTATACGCCCAAATGTATACCAATCATGATTGCCTGGCACAAAGAACTTATATCCATTATAGTCGGCCATTGTTTCTAACTGCGCCATAAGTCTGTGTCTCCCTTGAGCATGGTAAATGCTGCTTGAGGGCGCTAGCCCTACAGGGTAAATATTGTCTCCAAGCCAGACTACTGCAGATTCGCTAGATTCTTTATCCAGGGCTTCTTTAAGATGATTAAAGACCGGACTCTCCTCGTCCATGGTCGAATAACCTGCGTCTCCAATAAGATATACCGTAAAATAGGGCTTGTCAGTAGGCGCTTGTCGCTCCCAGCTACCCTTATACGAGGCATTATGGCTGACACAGGATGACATGAGACATGACATGACTAAAACAACTAGTATCTGGTATAATTTCCTCAATACTCTAAAATTACATTGGCTTGGTAAGTTCTACTATTTGGCCTTGTCGAAGCACTTTTATATAGACAGATTCACCCGCACTTAAGTTTTCAATTTCGTCTTTAATTGAGTGCAAGGAATGTGGACTATCGCAGCTCGACCCTAATATCTCTAATATGATATCTCCTCCTAACCACAATGTCTGATCAAAGATATCTACTTGAAAGAATCCTCCCCTCAAGCCCATCTCTTCCGCAAAGGAGTTTTTAGTCACACGCTGAATTAACAGGCCAGCCTTCTGCGGCACATTGAGCACATTACTGAGATCCTGATCTAAAAAATATCCATCAAATCCAGACCAAAAATGGCTGTCGTCATCTAATAACAATTCTTTTGCGGTACGTATGTCGACGACATAGCCGATGCCATCAAATCCCCCACTCTGAGAAAGAATAAAACTAACTATTCCGATTACGTCACCGTCCAAGTTGAACATAGGGCCGCCACTATTTCCTTGATTAATAGCAGCATCTGTTTGGATGAACTTTACCATATTTCCATTAGTCATGGTTTTTCGTTCTAAGAATCCCGATACATATCCCGAAGACAAAGAATGCTCTATACCCAGTGGTGCACCGATAATATATATTTGATGTCCTGTCTTAACCACATTATTTGGAGAATTAATCTGGGCTGCTACAAGCGCAGGGGCTTGTCCAACAATCTTAATAAGCGCAATGTCAGCACTTGTTACAGACTTGAGAATCTCTGCGTCATAAGTGACGCCATTATATAACTTAACCTTGATGACGTTGGCAGTTTCTACCACATGGGCTGCAGTCATAATCAGACCTGTCGCATCAATGATAACTCCTGACCCAAGGGATTGACTAGGGCTCACACTACCATTCGAAAATTTGAACTCAGTCGTGTAGATCGTGACTACCGATTGAAGTGACTTCTCATACAACTCTGACAAATCCTGAGCCAGAGAGGCTTGAGCCATAGAGCAAAATGCGATAATGAATAATATATATTTCATTTTTATGGATTTACACCGGCATAACTAATGCCTGTCAACTTATGAATATCCCAATTAAATGTAGATAAATCATCAAATTCAAATTTATTTACGTGATCATGTCCACAAGATCGAGCCACCACTTTTAGTAGCGTATTAGTCGCGTCAAAATAATTATATAATTGTTGAGCTGACTTTTCTATTTCAAGTCTGGCTCTCAAGTGCTCCTTCTGAGTAGCGATACCGACTGGACAGTTGTTGCTATTGCAGGCTCTCATGCCTAAGCAACCTATAGCTTGTAAGGGGCCATTTGACAATGCCACAGCATCTGCTCCCATCATTAAGGCTTTCGCTATATCCTCTGCCACTCTCAGTCCACCGGTTATAACCAGTTCTATCTGAGAACCCACATTATCAAGGTGCTTACGAGCTCTTGCCAGAGCGGGTATCGTCGGCACATTAATATGATCTCTTAGGATAGTAGGTGCCGCACCAGTTCCTCCGCCACGACCATCTAAGATGATGTAGTCCACCCCTACCTCTAATGCGAAATCAATATCTCGCTCGATACGACTGGCCGCTAACTTAAACCCTATCGGTATCCCCCCTGAAATTTCTCTTACTCGATCGGCTATTGCTCTAAAATCCTGTGGAGTCTTTAAGTCCGGAAATGCCGCTGGGGATATGGCATTCTGCCCGACTTTTAGATTTCTGACGGTTGCTATCTCTCCCACTACTTTGCTACCAGGCAGATGCCCTCCTGTACCGGTCTTCGCTCCCTGGCCTCCTTTGAAATGAAAGGCTTGTACCTTTTCCATTTTGTCCCAAGAAAATCCAAATTTAGCGGAAGCCAACTCATAGAAGTACCGACTGTTAGCCGCTTGTTCATCCGGCAGCATCCCTCCTTCTCCTGAGCATATACCTGTGCCGCTCAGTTCCGCTCCAATCGCAAGTGCTATTTTGGCCTCTCTGGACAACGATCCAAAAGACATGTCTGATACGAAAAATGGCTTTTCTAATACAAGTGGTTTTTTTGCTGATGACCCAATGATCGTCTGAGTTACAACATGTTCTTCATCAAGCAAAGGCCTCTTGGACAATTGTGCTGGCAGAAACTGTATATGGTTCCACTTAGGCAGTGTGTTGCGATCTACTCCCATGGCAGCAGTTGGGCCATGGTGACCGTGATTTTTCAAACCATTCTGCGCCAATTCCTTAATGTATAAGGTATAGGGTTCAGTAGACTCAGGGTGCGTATCAGCATAATCGCCTAGGTACGTGTCCCGATTAAATGGCTGCGGATGAAGCTCTTCAAAAGCAATGATCTCACTTCTGTCAACATATAGTACGTTATCGTCTACTCTTGAGGAAAACTTATGTAATACCTCCTTATTGTTATATTGACTCACGCCTGTATCTATCCGATAGTCCCAGTTATGTAGTCCACATATCAGATTATCTCCTTCTACTCTACCATCCGACATAAGAGCTCCTCGATGGAGACATCTGCCATATAACACACTCACCTTATCGCCATATTTTACAATGACAAGATCAGTGTTTTCTACTCTCGCATGGGTGGGCATTCTATCAACCAGGCCCTCTATATTATTATGTATGCCAATTGGTTCAATCACTCTGAATTATTTTATTTCAAGGATACATCCCATTTATCTGACTGATCGCTACCATCATATAAAACAGTTCCGAATCCTATCCTTGTAAGTGGCGTAAGATAAATACCTCCACCCAGACTTGTATGTCAATCATTAGCATTTTCATCTGCTCAGAATAATACTCAGGAATCATAGGGCTTTAATGGGCTACATCTTATACTGAGCTATATCATATGATACCCTCTCGATAAAGTTTTCCAGCAGGTATATGAAGACATTCCCAAATCCATAAAACAGGTACAATAATTGATCTATACCCCAATGTATGCTTGGAAATAAGCCGTCAAAAAAGAAGAAAATATTCGCCCCGTCCAATAACTTATTAGAGTACTTGGCGAAATACAGTCGTCTTACGAAGCTCCCACTTCAGTATGATGATATGCTCCGTTATATGGCAAGCATTCCATTAATAGATAGCAGTGGCGATGATACGCTTTGGGAAACTGTATTCTACGAGCAAGCAGAACAAGAAGAGCTCAACACAAGCCTGTGCACCATATATGCCCTGCTGAAAACCGAGGGTGATACCAGTGTCATCGAGCACCTTAAAATTGCTCGCATAGACTTTTGCACATTTGGCAATACCAAGCCCTTTAGGATCAGGATCATTAATAAGCTCAATGACAACTATGATCACTTCTATATTAAAAAGATTGATGCCAGCAGGATTTATGGTTTAGAACTCGAAGGCATCTTATCTCCCGATCGCCTGAACTTCCTAGTCTTTGACAAGACCTTGATAGAGGAACATGTTGCAGGCGTGCCAGGTGACGATTTTATCAGTAGACACTTGGCTGTGCCCAAATTTGATCAAATTAGGATTGCTAAGGAGTTTATCAAGTTTAATGAGCGATG
>CAZJTO010000025.1:0-17811 GCA_964548935.1 uncultured Saprospiraceae bacterium | reverse complement strand
AGGTGTCGCCAGTGCCTATCATCCTATATAACGTCCCTGGACGTACCATGTCCAACATGGAATGGACTACAACGGTACGGTTGGCTAATGCCAGCAAGAAATTCATTGGAATCAAAGAGGCGACGGGAGACCTGATCCAAACCACTCGCATCATTAAAAACATGCCAGAAGACTTTTTTGTAACATCTGGAGATGATGAGGTGGTTATTCCGATGATGTCAGTTGGTGGGCATGGTGTCATCTCTGTAATTGGTAATGCTTTGCCGAGTCAGTTTTCTCAATTGACCAAGAGCGGCTTAGAAGGTGATTATACAAAAGCACGAGAGCTAAACAATCTTGTTTATGACCTTCATAAGTGGCTATACATAGAAGGTAATCCAGTAGGAATAAAGACGGCAATGGAGATAATGGGGTTCTGTACTAACGAAGTTAGATTACCGCTTAGCCCGATGTCAAGTGATAATTACAAGTATCTTGAGCGCGTATTGAGAGAGATAATCGGGTGATATGAAGAAAACAATAATATTTGCTATTGAGAGCCTAGACTGGAAGATTATTAACAGACTAGTAGATGCGGGCAAAATGCCATTTATTGAATCATTGTTTGAGTCTGGCTCATCAAGTAATGTACGCGCTCAACATCCTATGATTGCATCTGCCATGTGGGAGACTATCATTACTGGCAAAATGGCGTATGAGCATGGCAAAACGGCCCTTTTCAATACAGATAAGACAAGCACGAGAAAACTAAGATTAAGATCTACAAAAAAGTATGTAAAAAATATTTTTGAGATCGCTGAGGATAATGGTTTGTCCTCAACCCTGATAGGATGGCCTGTGAGTCATGTGAGTCAACTCAAATCAGGGGTTCAGATACCTGGATATTTTATAAAAAATAAACTTCTTAAGAAAACATCCTCTTTTTATGAATGGCCTGTAACAACAATTGTACAGTTTGGTTTATCGCCAGATTTAGCGGGCCAGATTGCTAAATTAAGAGTCCATCCAAATGAATTGTCTACATCGATATTAGGTCAATTTACGGGTATGGATACTATGCAACTCAGTGATGAGCAAGCATATATAATGAAATCGATTTTTTCAAATCTCTTATCTAGCTATGCTATAAGTTCTTACTTGATCGAGCAGACAAATACGCCGATAATCTCCATTTATAGCGATTTTATTGATAAGATCCAATACAAATTTGATCAAGGACGTACTTTCTTGTCAGTTGCTCATCGAGATGAGGTTATAGATCAATGTTATACACTCTTAGACCAGGTGCTCAGGAGTTTATGCAGTATGTCAGATTTTGGCAATACTATTGTATTGTCAGAGTGTGGCCTAAGTCATCGCAAGATTAGACTAAGTAAAACTACAACAGTTACGTCTAAGCTCAATTCCTCCGACATTATCAATGGTGTTGCTATTTTTTCTGGTGAAGGAGTCCCTGAGGATGTTGGATTATCGACGTCGTTTGGATATGAGATCTATAATCGACTACTAAAGATTATCAACTTAGAATCGCATAGTGGTAGTCAAATTAAATCCACTAATAGCGAGTTCCTCGAAGATTTAAAAGCTTCTTTAGAGGATCCTTCGGATAATAATATCCGGGTGAATCAGATTAATTCTACTTATTGGTGTGCTCTTAATCTACTAGAGGATCAAAAATACGATGACGCTCAAGTAATACTTGAAAAAGTGCTGATAATTGATAAGAACAATGAATCAATTAAAAGGCTCCTCCAATATATATACCAGAAAAAGAATATTGCTATAACACCACAACTTGAGTTAAATGATAAAATAACATCACAAGTCAATAGTCTGATTATTAAGGCTAAAACTGCCTTGAAAAGTAATCAAAGAGAGAAGTGTGTTGAATACTTGATTCAAGCTGAGGTCAAAGCAGATAACTTACCCAAGCTTTTACATACAATATTTGATTTATACTGGGCACTTAATGATCTCAATGCAGCTGATAGAGTTATGACTAAACTAATAGAATTAGATAGTGAAGATCATCTGGCATGGAATAAAAAGGGGAGAATAGAAAGAAAGAATGGAGCGTATGACCAGGCAATAGAATCATTGAACAACTCTATACTTATAAGAAATCATCAACCTCAGGTATTCTATCAACTAGCCATAATTGCAATAGGCCAAGAAAAGGCGGAGGATGCTAGGCGTTTTTTAGATCATGCAATTTTTTTGAATCCCTCCAATCACACATTTAGATTAAGTGCACTAACCTACACCGATATTCTTGGCTATTCTGATTCTGAGAGAACAGAGCATAAAAAGGTATTTGATGATGGTATTGTGGGTTCAGTTGAACTGATCTGTTCATTTGATACAGGGATGATTATTGAATCCCCAGAACTATGTGAAGAGGATAACCCTAAGAAAATATGGAGTTTTGCTTTAGAACAATTTAAAAAGACAGTTAAATATGATAAAATAAAATTGAATAAGAATCAACTTCATTATTTTATCTTGCCTAAGCATCTGTCTCAGTTGCCACCTCAATTGAGATACAATATTCATTATGTAGAGCCAGAAGTTGAGGCATATATCCATCGTCTTAAAAAAGGCAATGTGGATAAGGTTCAAAAGGATAATATTTTAGAGCATCGTCAAAAGCGTCACGCTCAAATCATGTCATTTTTTGATAATACCATGAGTAAAATGCCACATATAACCATAAAATATTATCGCGAGCAAGAGTTGTCAGATTTGTTATTAAAAATCGTATAAGAATGGAAGTCAAAGAATACAAGAAAGGAGATCAGTATGATATCCCAGAGGAAGGTTCACTTGGTTTATTAGCATTGGGATATCAAGGTATAGTGGCGTGGAGATGTAAAAAATTGGGAGTAGAGCACACCGGCGAGGTTGTAGGTCCTGTATTATATAACAAAGAATTGAAAGTATCTGTAATCGGAGATGAGCAAGAGGAAAGCAAATAAAACACTATTGATAGGGTGGGATGCGGCTGATTGGAAAGCCATGAATCCACTTATTGAGGAGGGCTACTTGCCTAATCTCCAGAAATTGATAAAGAGTGGAGTCTCTGGAAAATTGGCTACCCTTGATCCCCCTCTATCTCCTACTTTATGGACGAGTATAGCTACAGGTAAAAGGCCATATAAGCATGGTATCTTAGGTTTTACTGAGCCCAAAGAGGACGGATCAGGGATACAGCCCGTACTTAATATCAGCCGTAAGTGTAAGGCCATCTGGAACATGTTTACCCAGAAAGATATAAAATCGCACGTCGTGGGCTGGTGGCCATCACATCCTGCTGAACCCATAAATGGGACTTACATTTCTAACTTTTATCAGAAAGCTAGCTTCCCTAAAGGAAAAGAACATCTGAAAGACTGGCCTATGATGGAAGGATGCGTGCATCCTAAAGAAAAAGAGGAACTCTACGCAAAGTTAAGATTTCATCCATTGGAATTGACTGGAGCCCATCTACTGCCGTTTATGCCAGAAGCATTAGAGGTCAATATGCAGGATCCTCAGATCAACAAGTTAGTTCGATCAGTACAGAAGATTATTGCGGATTGTACAACTATTCACTCGGCGATTACTCATATCCTCAGTAATGAAGAATGGGATTTTGCCGCAGTATATTATGATGCTATAGATCATTTTGGTCATGGATTTATGAAGTTTCATCCGCCTCAGCAGGATCATATACCAGATCATCTGTTTAAGGCATTTCACAATATTGTTATTGCTGGATATAGATATCATGATATGCTATTAGGAGCATTAATGAGGTTAGTGGATAGCAGTACTAACATTATGCTCATATCTGATCATGGATTTCATCCTGATCATCTTCGGCTGAAGAGTATGCCCAAGTATCCAGCTGCTCCGGCATTAGAGCATAGCCTTTATGGTATTATCGTAGCCTCAGGACCTGATTTCAAAACCGATGCTCAGATCCATGGAGCAAGTTTAATAGATATTACACCAACAATATTAACACTATATGATCAACCTGTTGGGAGAGATATGGATGGTCGGGTACTGTCACAATTATTCAATAGAAATCGTGTTGTAGAGTACATCGATAGTTGGGAACAAGTAACGGGATATGATGGCACACATCCTGATGATATCCGAGAAAAATCATCCATGGATGAGGAAACATTACAACAATTGATTGAGCTGGGATATATTGAAAAACCGCCTGCCAATGCCGAGAAAGCCATTAAGCAGACCATAAGCGAAACAAATTTTTGGAAAGCTAAAAGTCTTATAGATGGTGGACTTCCAGGTGATGCAATACCCATTTTAGAGGAATTATTCGAGGAATTCCCACAGCATATTAGGTATGGACAAGTCTTGGCATCAGCATATGAAAAGACAGGACAAGTTGATCAAAGTGCTCACATATTAGAATTGGTAAATAAAAACAACCAACTTGATCCTATTAATATCCTACTCAATGAGGGTAAGTTTTTAAGTTCTAAAGGATTGCATTGGGATGCCATCAATAAATTTGTTGAAGTAAGAGAACATTATCCAGACAATATAGATAATTTGCTCTATCTCGCTAAGGAGATGGTATTGGTACAAGAGATGGATCAAGCCGAAGAAATTTATAAGAGAATTTTAAAGATTGACTTTCAAAATCATCACGCATTTAATGGTTTAGGATTGGTACATGATTCCAACAAAAACTATGGAATGGCCGCTGAGAACTATATCGAGTCCCTATCACTTATGTATAGTCAAGCCAATATCCACTATGCTTTAGGACAATGCCTCGAATCACTAGGAAAGAAAAATGAAGCCGCACAGGCATATAATACCGCCAAGCAATTATCATATAGGACCTCTGAGGCAATAACAATTGATGCGAATAGAGAAACTGATATTACCGAAAACTTATATGAAAGAAAGAAGAAGGAAATCATAGTGGTATCGGGCCTCCCAAGATCTGGTACTTCCATGATGATGCAAGTATGTCAAGCTGGGGGTATCCCAGTTTTCTCTGATCATCTCAGAGAGCCTGACGACAACAATCAGAAAGGTTATTATGAGCATGAAGCCATTAAGAAAATGGCCTCAGACCAAGCGATCATGGATCAAATTTTGGATGGTCAAGTGGTAAAAATTGTCGCGCCTCTCATAAAGTTTCTACCCAGTAACTATAGTTATAAGATCATTTTTATGAGAAGAAATATCCAAGATGTCATGTCTTCACAAGAAAAAATGTTAGATAGGCTGGCTCAAAATGATCTCAAAGAAAGAAATAGGTCCATAGAAGGAATGTCTACCTCATTTCAGAAGATTTCAACAGATACGATAAGTTTTATTAAGAATAAATCTAATATGAATCTATTTGAATTTTCATATGATGCAATACATACGAACCAAATAGATGTGTTACTCAAGGACTTGGCATCATTTTTAAATAGGGATCTTGACTTGGATCAAATGAAGTCAGTGGTAGACCCTAATCTGCATAGAGAAAGGTCCAAAACACTCACTTAAGACAAATAGAACCGTCCCTCTTTCGCTATAAAGTATAAAATAATTATTATTCTATTGATTACCATTGTAATACATATTACATATTTAATTATTTATAATTACTACATGTGATATCTAAATGGTTTATTAGATTTACGATCAAAATACAACCTATGAGAGTACTTATGATTATAGGGGTTGCTTTATTGACACTGTTTAGTACAGATATTGCTGCCCAATCCGAGAGAAATATCGGTAAGAAAAATGTGACAGTGGGTCTTGTTATTAAGACTGCTGATTTAGACGCTTCTCTAGCTGATCAAATTCAACAAGTTTGGGATGGAACTCGTCAGGAAGGAATCCGTCAGAATATTGACCCAAGCACGTTGACACGTGAGCGTCGACAAGAATTACAACGAGCAAGATTTAACAGATTCTTGAGTGCACTTCAATCAGAAGGCTTACTTACTCAAGAACAATTTAATAGTGTACAAGCTAGATTAACACGCTAAATCGATAGATATGAACCTAAATAAATTAAACAACTTGTATAGATCTGACACTAATGTCAGTGACAACATAACTACTATAAAGTCATCATTATCCAAAATGGCCTTGGTGACTCCAGCATTATTATTAGGAAGTGCAGTGCCAGCTGATGGACAGGTAATCTGTAATGATGGCGCAGCTCCCATAGATGTATCAGGTACTTATTATAATCCAGGAATTTTTTACATAGATATGGATGGCGACGGAGTAAATGATTTTGGAGTACTTGCCGCCTCATCATATTCTTTTGGTACATCATTATTTTTCTTTGCTTCTGGATCCAACAATTTTGGAGTTCAAGATTTACCAATTGGTCCTTTTGGAACCTTCCCCTTAGTAGCCAATTTGAGTTCAGGGTTTAATGTGCCATTCGATATCTTTCCAGCAGGATATGGTGTGCAAAATTATTATATCAATCTAGCGGATTCTGCTGCTGGTTATCCATTTGGGGGTTTTATAGCTCCTGATAATAGTGGTTTTGTAGGTGTTCAGTTTGACATAGCAGGTGAGAGCCATTTAGGATGGGTAGAGTTACAAAATGTTACTCAGCCAGATTTCCCAAATACTGTATCATCTATGACAATAGCTGGATTTTGTTATCAAAGTACGGCTGATGCAAGTATTTTGACTGGTGAGCGAGAGGCAGTTGAGCCAATTCCAACAGTCGGAGAATGGGGATTGATAACTCTGGCGCTACTATTATTGAGTTTCGGTACAGTTACAGTGATGCGTAAAGAGGGAGCTCTAAGTATGGCTGGTGCGTCTATGAATGTTGGTCTTAATAAACCAGTATTTAGTTCAGAGATGTTCAAAAAAGCTTTACCATATACAATTGCCTTAGGAGCATTGTTATCGGTAGGAAGCTGGATTACGACTGGCACGATAACTACAGTCGATATATTTGGTGGACTCATTGCGGGTTCAGTATTGACTTATTGGGCACATCTCGTGATGATGTTCAAGAAAGACGAAGAATAGGGAGTTAAAAATAATTCCAAATGATTTATAAGGTCGATTAATAAAATAATCGACCTTTTTTTTGTCTGAATTGAATTCAGAATAGCCCATATATAGTATAGCAAAAAGATAATTTTAGAGATCACATTTTCATTGGTGAAAATGTCATTTTGATTCTTTGAGATACCTCTATTCCAATAATTGTTGGGTTATAGTCTGTAACCGACAAATAATTCTTATTTCAACAATCCTCTTTCAGCAATTATTATGTTTGATTGAAGTATATTGAGCGAGGAAAATTATCAATCGTAACATTTATGAACAGAATATTGTCTTTAGTATTTATCTTATTGTTTTCTGGTATTGTAGCGCTCGCACAATCGAATGAACAGGAAGATATCCAAATTTTAACTAATAGGATTAGTCAAGATCTTCATATTAATGGAGTCGAGCTAAATCAGACAAGCACATTCACTAGTAGAAATAGTAATGTGGTGCATTCTTACTACAACCAAGAAATTGAAGGCATAGAAGTATATAATGCTGTTTCTAACATTGCTAGATTACCCGATGGTTCTGTGTTACACAGTAATGTGCGAGCTTTCGCTCAGAATATTGATTTTACTTCGCCTACTATTATAGCGGAAGATGCATTAGAGTCAGCACGAATTCACTTCGGCTTAGAATTAAGAGGAGCAATAACACAGGAAATCGCTCAAAAGAATAATTCTGACATAAGGAGATTTAATGATCCCTCACTGTCCTTAAGAGAGGTAGTAGTTAAGCAGGTATATTATCCGGACGGAGATCAGCTCAAATTATCATGGAGTGTGGCATTCGAAAAAGTTGATAATCAATTTTGGCATAATCTCTTTATTAGTTCTGATAACGGTCAGGTATTAAACCAAGTTGATTGGACAGTTCAATGCACGTTTGATCATGGTTGTGCCGAGAATTCTGGAAGTCATGGCCATAATCATATTCATGATCTGAAGAGCCAGTCTTTTTCGACAGATGGGTCATATAATGTATATGCACTGCCATTAGAATCGCCTGGTGAAGGCGAACGTACGGTAGAGTTAGCACCATGGGAGAATGCTGCGAGTGCATCGCCTTTTGGTTGGCATGATACTGATGGAGTTATGGGGGCAGAATTTACGATCACACGTGGAAACAATGTATTGGCAAGTGAAGATAGAGACGGGGATAATAACCCTGGAGCATCACCAGATGGAGGTACAGATCTATTGTTCGATTTTCCCATAGACTTAGCTACACAGCAACCTATAGATTATATAGATGCCGCCACTGTAAATCTATTTTATTGGAACAATGTTGTTCATGACGTGCTATATGAACACGGCTTTGATGAGGCCTCTGGTAATTTTCAAGATAATAATTATGGTAACGGAGGCGAAGGGGAGGATTTTGTGAATGCAGATGCTCAAGACGGTTCTGGTACAAATAATGCAACTTTTGGAACTCCTCCAGATGGGCAGAACCCAAGAATGACAATGTTCAGATGGACACGGACCTCGACTGGAGCTACGGGATTCATGGTAAATAGCCCCGGAGGTATTGCAGGTGATTACTTGGCTCTTCAATCAGCCTTCGGTCCCCAAGATGAACCTCCTGTTACTGGAGATCTTGAGTTAGTAGATGATGGCGTAGGAGAGGGATCGGATGCTTGTGAAGATCTTGGTGATACAGGCTTGGAAAATAGAATTGCCCTCGTGGACCGAGGAACATGTGATTTTACTACCAAAGTAATAGAAGCTCAAGAAGCTGGCGCTATTGCTGTAATTATCTGTAATAATGAACCTGGTGATCCGATAGTGCCCGGAGGAATGGGACGTAGAATTAGGATTCCAAGTGCAATGATCGGCTTAGACGATTGTAATACGATTAAAATAGAATTACAATCCGGCCCAGTGAATGTTACATTGGATGTTAATCCTCCAGTGAATGATTTTGTTGATTCAGACCTGGATAATGGTATCATAGCACACGAGTATGGACATGGATGGTCAACACGTCTCACGGGTGGTGCAGGAAACTCTGGGTGTCTCAATGGAAATGAGCAAATGGGAGAAGGATGGAGTGATTACTTGGGATTAGTAATGACTATTAAGCCTGATGAGGTCGGAGAATTAGGGAGAGGTATTGGTACTTATGTTATCAACCAAGATAGTTTAGGTGCTGGTATACGGACATTCCCCTATTCAACAGATTTAAATGTTAATCCTCATACCTACGATGATATTATAACTGAAGCTATACCTCATGGAGTAGGATCAGTATGGTGTGTGATGTTATGGGATATGACATGGTTATTAATAGATCGCTATGGTTACGACGCTGACTTGTACAATGGGTCTGGGGGGAATAATGTTGCCCTTTCTCTTGTAAGTGAAGGATTAATGTTACAGGGATGTAATCCTGGATTTGTAGATGGCAGAGATGGTATCTTAGCAGCAGATATGGCTTTATTCGGTGGTGCTAACCAATGTATTATCTGGGAGGCATTTAGTCGCAGAGGATTGGGATTTAGCGCGGATCAAGGGACTCCAGGTTCTAACACAGATGGCACTGA
This sequence comes from uncultured Saprospiraceae bacterium, assembly GCA_964548935.1. Lineage (GTDB taxonomy): Bacteria > Bacteroidota > Bacteroidia > Chitinophagales > Saprospiraceae > GYS-P2D. The sequence goes on along the minus strand of CAZJTO010000025.1, from coordinate 8,213 downwards.
GGCATTTGACTTACCACCAGACATGTGTTTTGGATGTACAGATCCGAGTTCTGTTAATTTTGATCCAGATGTAACTCAGGATGATGGCTCTTGCTTCTCATGTACTGATGGCATCTTGAATGGTAATGAAACTGAAGTAGATTGTGGAGGCTCGGATTGTATGCCTTGCTTTTCATGTGATGATGGTATGATGAATGGCAACGAGGAAGGCGTTGATTGTGGAGGGGATTGTCCTGACTGCCCTACCTGTGATGATGGTATGATGAACGGAGATGAGGATGACGTAGATTGTGGTGGTTCCTCCTGTGCTGCTTGCCCATGTACAGACATCGTCTTAGTGTACGATGGAACTGCTTCTGCCATTGATATTCCTGAAGGCACTGACAGATTTGTGAGAGATTATATTGAATCTCGTGGTGAGGTTACAGTCCAAGCTGGAACTATAATAGAGCTTAGAGCTGGTATGACTATTGAGGTAATGGCAGACTTTGAAGTGGCTCAGGGTGGTGAACTGTTATTGGATATAGCCGATTGCGATGCTTCATCATTGGAAACTTCAGTGATTGAAGAAGATAGTCCAAGAAACCGATAATAAATATTAAGCAAATAAAAAATGGGTTAACTAAATCAGTTAACCCATTTTTTTGTGCAATTTTTGAAGCGTTGGACAAATTTAAAATAGGATTCTACTCTCCCATCAGTCGATCCCAAAGATTTTTAAGGGCTTTTTCACGATCTCGTGGTGGAGGCCCACCGTTGACTTGAGTCAATTGGTAGGATCCAGAAGCACTCAACTTAATAGGAAAGTTGAATATGTAACTATTACTTTCTGTTGACTCATCAAACTTGCCAAATCTCATATCATTAAACTGCAATCCACCTCCAGGCAGTTCGGTTACGCAGTAATAATTATTGCTGAACCACTTTAATTTGCTGATCGTATCATCCGCATTTGGTTCGGTAAGCTCGAGTAGCTGGTGATTGCGTGGAGTAAAGTTTAGTGTAATACTCTTTTCACTGTCCCATAGAGAGTAAAGACCCGAGTAATAGCCATCCTCTGTTTCAGCTAGCGCATACCAAAGGATATTATTTAGGATGGTAGGGCTTGTCATGACTCGTTCGTATTTGATCTCTTGAGATTCTAGACTATTGATGAGGGTGTTATTTACTTGATATTTATGAAATACGCATAATAACATATAACATGAACTAATGACGAGGCCTGCCCAAGCTAAGCGCCGCCTGAGTCTATTTCTCCTGCTAAGAAAGCTAACAGCTATGACTAAAAGTAGAAATGGAACTGTATACAACGGATCTGCCACGGAGATTGTGTTAAATGCGACTCGATATGAAGAGAAGGGTAAAAATAGTTGAGTTCCATAAGTGGTAAAGCAATCAAGAATAGGATGTGTCAGCAAGCCCCAAAAGAACAGCTTGACCCAATCTTGATAGGTGGCATCAGGTTTAGCTATAGGATTTTTAAAATATCGCCTATAGAGGAGGTAAGCTGTGCCACCAAACACAGCTATACCGAATATTGGATTAATCCCCACATCAAATCTGGTCAAGAAAAACGCTACTCCGATGGGTGCTAAGAACCACAGAATACTAGCTATGTAATGATGATAGGGTAATCGATAAAGTTGATGGACGATCCAAGCTATGCCATATGCCCCCAAGACGGAGAATGCTAAACTATGGGAAAGACCACGATGGTACACCAGCTCTTGTAATTCACTCACAAAAGGGCCCGTTAAAACATCGAGATCTGGAATAGTGCCTGCAATTGCACCCCACAATAGTGCTCGGTTTCCTATTTTCTTACCGAGGGTGATTTCACCTATTGCCGCGCCCAAGGTGATCTGCGTCAATGAATCCATTAATTTTCGCCCAGTGGAATTTTTAGTTTGTAGATAGCCATTTTTGAAGCGGACTGTTCAGCAGACTTCTTGCTGAAGTCATCTGAACTAGCGACCTCCTCACCATTTACGACAACAGCAACCTTAAATCGATCTCTCTTATCCATCTTATACTTAGACAGTAGCCGATAATCAATATTAATATTATTCTTCTGCCCCCATTCTAACAAGCGAGACTTGAAGTTGTCGTCCTTACTTTCGAGGATATGGATATCGAGATTTCTCAGGAGGATTTCGTTGATGACGTAATTCTTTGTCTTGAGATATCCTTTTTCGAGGTAGATCGCACCGATTAATGCTTCAAATGCATTACCGAGCATACTATTACTCAATCTTCCTTGAGAGTAGTCACTCAAGATCGTATCGAGGCCCATCTGATTAGCCAATTGATTGAGTGTTTTGCGCTTGACGATTTTTGACCTCATCTTAGTCAAGAAGCCTTCATCTTGAGTGGGGTATTTTTTGAAGAGATACTCTGCTACTATTGTACTGAGTACGCTATCGCCTAAGTATTCTAGGCGCTCGTTATGCTGGTTGTTGTGGGTGAGTTCATCGTTCATTGACTTATGGTAGAAAGCCAACTTAAATAGGTGTAATCTCTTTGGAGTAAACCCAAGAACTTGTCTGAGCCGCTTAGCTAGATATTTATCTTTTGAAAAATAGTAGTTGTATGTTTCTCTAATCAAACTATATGCATGAGCTCATAAATGGATATCATATCAAGCTATTCTTCAAATGCTCTAAAGATAACCGATGCATTGTGCCCCCCAAATCCAAAAGTATTGCTCAAGAAAGCTTTGACTTTTCTCTCTTGAGGGCTATTAAAGGTAAAATTTAGTTTTGAATCGATCTCTGGGTCATCGTTGAAGTGGTTAATAGTTGGTGGTATCACTCCATCTGTTAATGCAAATAGGCCTGCTATCGCTTCTACCGCCCCTGCTGCACCGAGGAGGTGACCAGTCATAGACTTAGTTGAGCTGATGTTTAGGTCATAGGCATGATCTTTAAAGACTCTCTTGATAGCAATGCATTCTGCCTTATCACCAAGAGGTGTGGATGTGCCGTGTACATTGATGTAATCTATCTCATCGTGGTTCATCTTGGCATCTTTGAGAGCGTCGATCATCACTTGAGTTGCGCCTAATCCTTCGGGATGAGGAGCGGTAATATGATGTGCATCAGCCGTCATGCCCGCACCTACGAGTTCAGCTATGATGTGAGCTCCACGTGCCTTAGCATGTTCGAGAGATTCAAGAACAAATCCTCCGGCACCTTCTCCTATGACAAATCCATCTCGGTCTCTGTCAAATGGTCGAGAGGCAGTCTGTGGATCGTCATTGCGTGGCGACATGGCCTTCATTGAGGAGAATCCTCCGACACTCGTCTTAGTAACTGCACCCTCTGAGCCACCAGTCACTATCACATCAGCTCGCCCTACACGTATGGTATCCATAGATATAGCCAGAGCATGAGTTGACGTGGCACATGCGGATACTACACCATAGTTTACACCTCTTAGACCATGTTTTATCGAGATAAGACCTGCAGCGATATCTATGATCAGTTTAGGAATAAGAAAAGGATTATATCTAGGAGTCCCTTCATGATTGGCCGCATAACCAATCTCGGACTCCAATACCTCAAATCCGCCAATACCACTACCCCAGATGACTCCTGCCCGTGTAAGATCCATCTCCTTAAAATCTAAACCACTATGGGCTATGGCTTGATCAGCTGTGATCATCGCATACTGTGTAAAGGGGTCCATCTTGCGAACTTCTTTGCGATGAAAGAAATCTTCAGGATTATAGCCCTTGATTTCACAAGCAAATTTCGTTCTGAACTGAGAGGCATCAAAGTTAGTTATCGGAGCAGCGCCGCTAACTCCATTGTATAACCCTTCTTTATAGCTCTCAATGTTATTGCCAATTGGAGTAAGTGCTCCAATGCCCGTTACTACAACTCTCCGCATATTATAAATTTACCAAATAGATAATGGCTAAAAATAAAAAATCCACAATCTGTGAAATACTGATTGCGGATTTTTTGGATTTTAGAAATCAGCTGTTACGCTTTAGCCCCTGTAAGGTAGCTCACTGCGTCACCAACCGTTCCGATTTTTTCTGCCTCTTCGTCTGGAATGGCAATATCAAATTCTTTTTCAAATTCCATTATAAGCTCTACTGTATCAAGCGAATCTGCCCCGAGATCATTAGTAAAGCTTGCTTCATTGGTTACTTCAGATTCGTCTACACCAAGTTTATCAACTATGATTTTTTTAACTTTTGCAGCTATCTCTGCCATAGTAATTGAGTTTTAATGAATCGCAATATTACGGTATTAAAAGTGAACTCAACAATTTAAAGTTCCAGTAATTATTGTTTTTCTATTTTTACTGGGTCATCATTTTATTTAAAAAGGTTCATATGGAAATAACTGATCATCAGAATACTAAGATCGTCGCTACAGTCGGTCCAGCATGCAATAGTCGAGAAAAACTAGTCGAGCTTGTACAAGCAGGGGTAGATGTTTTTAGGCTTAATTTTTCTCACGGCACTCATGAAGACCACAGAAAGGTCATTGAGCATGTGAGCCATATTAATAAGACTCATGGTCTCCATATAGGACTGTTAGCTGATCTCCAGGGCCCTAAGCTCAGAGTCGGGAAAGTTCAAGAAGGCGGAATCCCACTAAAAAAGGGCGATGTCATTAGATTCACTAATAAAGAATGTATAGGAACTAAGGAGTCTGTTTATATGAGCTATCCTGAGTTTGCGAGTGATGTAGAGAAAGGAGAGAGAGTATTATGCGATGATGGAAAATTGGTTTTTGAGGTGGTCAACACAGATGGTAAGTCGGAAGTGGATTTAAAGGTTGTTTATGGTGGAATTCTTCAGTCTAATAAGGGGGTGAATCTGCCTGATACAAATATTTCGCAGCCTTGCCTCACAGAGAAGGATCTCAAGGACCTTGAATATATTCTTACTCAACCGGTGAACTGGATAGCACTATCCTTCGTCAGGAGTGCAGAGGATGTCCTCGAACTTATTTCACATATCGAAGCCGCTGGACACGATGCCAAGGTGATCTCAAAGATCGAAAAGCCAGAAGCTGTCGCGAACATAAAGGCCATCATAAAGGCCTCAAATGCGATTATGGTTGCAAGAGGTGATCTTGGGGTAGAAGTACCTATCGAAAGAGTGCCGGCTATCCAAAAGAGAATTATAAAAATGTGCATTCAGCGTGCACGACCAGTAATCGTGGCCACTCAGATGATGGAGAGTATGATGACTAACCCGAGCCCATCGAGAGCAGAAGTAACAGATGTTGCCAATGCCGTGCTAGATGGCACTGACGCAGTAATGCTAAGTGGAGAGACTTCGGTAGGAGATCATCCAGTGCAGGTTGTGAAGGCAATGAATCGAATCATAACCGAAGCAGAGAAGAATTACGAGCTAACGGATAAGAGACCAAAGGCCAACCCCAAAGCATCGACATTTTTGTCTGACACCATCTGCCTGAGGGCGGCTAAGCTAGCAGAAGAGATCGGAGCTTGTGCGATTACGGGTCTAACTGTATCGGGGTATACAGCCTTTAAGATCTCAAGCTATAGACCTAAATCTAAGATTAGCATATTCTCCAATAATCAGAGCTTGCTCAAGTCTCTAAACCTCTTGTGGGGAGTAAGGACTTATTTTTATGATAAGTTTACCACGACAGATGGAACTATTGAGGATAAGATTCTTATTCTGAAGAAGAACAAGGTCATAAAAGAAGGAGATATCATCGTTAATACGGGTAGTATGCCGATCAAGAAGCGCTTTAGAACCAATATGATGAAAATCACTGTGGTAGAATAAGCGTGTTGACAATCTGTCCTGTGAATGATCGTTTACGATAAAGGATATATTACTATGGATAGGTTTTTGGCGATTTTGGTAGCATTGTGCCTTTGGCAAATGGGTTTTGCACAGGGAATTTACTCAGAAGAGGATATTACAGAGCAAGGGCTCTTCATTCAAGCTAATCAGTATAAGCTGTTATCTAAGTATGATAAAGCTGAAGAAATTTATAAGAAGATCATAGAGTCCGATCCCGTTAATAGCGCGGCTTATTATGACCTTGCCAGAGTACAGCTATCACAAGAGGATACCGACGGGGCGCTCAAGTCTATTAAAAGAGCCACAACACTATCACCGGAGAACGTATGGTATTTATTAGCCAGAGCAGACATTGAAGAACATGCTGAAGACTGTGTATCCACGGCAGAGTCATTGGTCCAGGTGATAAAATTGCAAGAGGATTATGATCTATATGAGCGGCTCTTCAAGACATATTTAGATTGTGAAGACTCTAGCGGTGCGCTCAAAACCATTGATCGAATCAATCAGAAGTATGGCAAAAATATCAGCTGGCTCGATGAGCAGGTTAATATTCTACTCCTTGTTGACAAACCCAAAGATGCCGTGAAAGCTGTTGAGACCTACGTCAAGGAAAATGAAAGAGACATAGAAGGATACGAGCGATTGGCTAATGTCTATTATGTAACAGGCAAAAGCAAAGATGCAAAGGCGACCGTTGACAAAATAATTCAAGCGGAACCTCACAACGAGTATGCTGAATACCTCACTGGTGTGTTGGCTGAGGAAGGTGGTTCTGGTGATAAGGGGCTCTTGACCATAGTTAAAGATCCGAGATTAGATATCGATCAAAAGATTAAATCGATTATCCCGCTATTACAATCTACCACAGATCAGGCAGAAATTAATACACTTCATCAAGCTGCCGATATACTTGTAGCAGACTATCCTCAGGAAGCTAAGGCGCATGCGATTCAGGGGGATATCCTTATGATTAAGGGTATGATTGCTGAGGCAACTCGGTCATTTGAGTCGACCCTCAAGCTGGACAAAAGCAATTACGCCGTATGGGATCAGCTATTATACGCTTATATGCTGGGTGGATCATACGACAAGCTAACGACAAGTTCCGAAGAAGCCTTAGATTATTACCCAAACCTGAGCGGGCCATATATATATCACGCTATCGGCCAGTATGAATCAGGCTCACCAGAGTCTGCTCAAGAGTACATTGAAGAGTTTAGGCTGATTGGAACCAAAGATCCACACTTACGTGACGTAAGCTTTATAATCGAAAGCAAAATCCTGCTTGACCAAGGAGATAGTGGTGCTGCTCTTGATATCCTTAATAACTATGCATCTGTTCACAAGGTTAGTAATCCAGATTTATATGATTTACTAGGAGATCTATACTTACAAAAAGGGGATAAAAAGGCAGCGGCAGAGAGCTGGCAAAAGGCAATAAAATTAGGGGGAGCATCAGACCAGCTGAATGCCAAAATCCAATCTATCTAATGCGTAGAGGGATCTTATTTGTATTGTTAGGATGTATTGCTATGACTTATTCTTGTAAGTCGACCCAACAGATTGCTAAGGTCAAAAAGACCAACCTCAATGAATTGTTAGCGGAGTTAGAATCAAACACACATGAGTATGAGTACTTTTCTGCCAAAGCGAAGTTAAAGTATAGTGGTCCCGAATTGAATGTGACTGGGAGGTCTAATATTAGAATGATCAAAGATAGTTTGACCTGGATGAACTTCAAGAAAGTTAGTATTGAGGGGTCTCGAGCGCTCATGACACAAGATTCGTTTTGGATTCTCTATCGATTTGATGATATATATGAAGCAGGTTCGTTTGATGAGCTTATGGACTATTATAAAATTGGATTGAGCTTTGATGATTTCCAGGACCTCATAGTAGGTAATTATTATGTCCCTAAGCCTGAGCAAGTACAATCCTACACTTCTGAGGGACTCCATATCATAGATTTCCATCGTGGCGTCAATCGGTATCAATATGGTATTGATGGAGACTTCTTAATCAGAAAAATGCTTGTATCTGATCCCTATGGTAGAACAGTCATAGTCACCATGGATAATTTTGATGATGCTGGAATCGCCAAGTCCAAAGATTGTGAGATCTTAATGGAGGATGGCCAGACGGCCTCTGTTTCAATCGACTTGAATGATATTGAGTTTGACGTACCCAAAACAATAAAGTTTGATATACCACAGCACTATACTCGCCTTCCTTAGTATACTACTGATAACAGTTCCGACGTTGTCTCAGGATATTGATGGACTGAGGAACGAACGCGAGCTCATCGATGGACGTATAGAGCTACTCAATAAAAGACTTAGCGATCCGGAGAGAGGCAAAACCGATTTGCTCGACCGCTACACAATCATCCAAAGTAAGATTGAACAGCAAA
>CAZJTO010000024.1:0-17871 GCA_964548935.1 uncultured Saprospiraceae bacterium | reverse complement strand
ACTAATCAACGATCTTTCCTGTCGATTCCATTCGGCCCCATATTTCAATGAACTTGCTTAATAACGAGTTTAAAGACTAATTCGTTCCTTTTTATCCCGTCTTTATTTTTTCATGAAGGATTGCAGAGCTGTTTCAATCTTATGATCACGATCTTCTTGGGTCTCCCTGACAAATTTTCGACCCGTCAATAACTCATATAAATGGATATAGCGTTCCGATACTCGATTAACAAACTCATCAGGCATATCAGGCATCCTCTGCCCTTCTTTCCCCATAAAGTCATGAGCGATCAACCATTCACGCACGAACTCTTTAGACAATTGATTCTGTGCAACTCCTCTACTAAAGCGGTCCTCGTATTCGCCCTTATAAAAGTATCGACTACTGTCAGGTGTGTGTATCTCATCTATGAGTATGATTTCACCATTATAAATTCCAAACTCATACTTGGTATCCACAAGTATCAAACCACGCTCATGTGCCATCTCCTGTCCACGCTCAAATAGTTGATGAGTAATGCGTTCTAATTGACCGTATACGTCAGGGCTAACTATGCCTTGTGCAATGATTTCTTCTTTGCTGATGTCTACGTCATGTCCTTCTTCTGCCTTAGTAGCTGGCGTGATTATCGGACTATCAAATTTTTGATTTGGTAAGAGACCTTCTGGGAGTATTACACCGCATAATCTGCGTTTACCTGCTAAATATTCTCGTAGTGCATGTCCGACGAGATATCCTCTTATGACCATTTCTAACTTGATCGGTTCACATTTATGACCCACAGTGACATTAGGGTGAGGATTACCCAAAGACCAGTTAGTTACAATATCAGATGTGGCATCAAGAAAATACTGTGCTAACTGATTAAGTACTTGACCCTTATATGGGATAGTCCTTGGCAGGATATGATCGAATGCTGAAATACGGTCACTTACTACCATGATCATCTTGTCATGGACAGTATAGACATCTCTTACCTTACCTCTATAAAATGATTGATCTGGATGTAGCGCTAAAGGAGTATTGTTGGACACTGAAATGGGAAATCTGCTGTGATCAAATATTGTTGATCGTTTTTTGCTCGAGGATTATTTCTTTCAACTCCTTGAGCGCTTTATACTCTTCTGGCATTGCCTTCTTGACGACTTCTTTGAATGCGACGAATTTGCCATTCTCAATACCCGGGATGGTTTCCTTGACGATATTCTTAACCACTTTTACATCGTTGCGTAAGAGGCCTTTTATCGATGGGATGTTGTGCCAGTCAGCTTCAATTGCGATCATTTTCTCGTTTTCCTCGCACTCTAACTCTATAGATTCACAGTTATCGCATTCATGCGCTACCATATCTATTGTAGGAAGCTTCCATACATCAGGATTTTCAGATAACTCATCCTCAATTAAGAATAGCTCGAAACCCTTCTGATGACAACGGTAGATAATTAATCTTGCAATGTTAAGTATAGACATATTATTAAATCAATTGATCTATTAATGCGTAAGATAAAACAAGTATGAATAGTTCTCTTTCTTCTGGTGTGATACTTTCCTTATTTACAATTGCTCTTGTTTGATCGACATCTGAAGCCTCATGAGCATTGATTAAAAGTTTAGTCTCGCCATCAAAGCTAACCGGTAAGAGATCTGTCCTGTCCTCGTGGTATATCTTAACCTGCTGTCCCTTTCCACTGATGTTTAATTCTTGCGTGTTGATTCGGGCAATCTCCTGATCTCCTTGATTCACCACCAACATTGTGGCATTATGAGGGACAATTGAATAGACCTGATCATCAAACTTTACGGCATAGGAGAGCGTACCATCATGGAGATATCTCTTAGTTGCATAGGCTAAGATCGGCTCATGATAAATGGAATATAATACGGCTGTCTCTACGTCTCCAAATATCTTCTTACTCGATTGAGAGTCTCCTATTCTGGACAATATATCTATCTCATCCCAAGGACTGAGTTCTATATCGACAAGTCTATCTTCGAGTGATTGTATATCCTTGAGCAATACGCTCTTAGTCGTACTGAGACCTTTGTTGAAATCAAAGAATAGATAAACGACGTAACCTACGAATGCGAGAGCAATGGCATAGACTAAAAACATGTATTGGGTGTATCTTGTACTTAGCCTAAGTAAGACTTAAGGTTATTCTTATTGACGCTCTTGCGTAATCTGCGTATTGCACGCTCTTTGATCTGTCTTACACGTTCACGTGTAAGTCCATAGAGTTCCCCTATTTCTTCAAGGGTCATTGATTTTCTCCCTTTTAGGCCATAGTATGCTCCTAATACTTCTACCTCTCGTGGAGAAAGCATCGACAAACCATACTTCACCTCATCTTTAAGAGATTCTTCCATGAGAGCCAAATCAGGCGCAGCCTCAGAATCAAAGTTGAGTAAATCTAACATAGTAGCATCTCCATCATCTCCGCCTACTGGAGCATCAAATGACAAGTGTCTACTGCCACTCTGCTTCATCTTAACAACATCCTTGGGCTTCATATCAAGCAACTCTGCAAGTTCCTCGTCAGACGGCTCTCGCTCAAACTCTTGTACAAAAGAGACAACAGCCTCATTGACTTTGTTATATGAACCAACTTTATTAAGTGGAAGTCGTACGATACGTGCGTATTCTACGATGGCTTGTAGTATGGATTGTCTGATCCACCATACGGCATATGAGATAAACTTAAAACCTTTAGTCTCATCAAAGCGCTTAGCAGCTTTCATCAGTCCAACGTTACCTTCATTTATGAGATCGCTTAATGAGAGTCCTTGATTTTGATATTGTTTAGCAACACTTACAACAAATCTTAAATTAGACTTAGTCATACGTTCGAGAGCTTCCTTATCTCCCTCACGAATCCTTCTGGCTAATTCTGCCTCCTCATCACCCGTCAAGAGATCTATCTTGCTTATATCATTTAGATATTTATCTAAAGCTAAGCTCTCTCGATTGGTGATCTTATTCGTTATCTTAAGTTGTCTCATATATACTTAAACTCTAATTCGTCAAATTTTATTTTCAGGTATCACTTGATTATACCACAGAAATGTAGTATGTCAATACAATACACTAAGAAGGAGATATAAGTTTCTTATATCTCCATTAATTTTAAAATTCTTTGAGTCTAGTCTTTCTCAGGCCTTGGTTTTCGTTCTGGTCTCGGCAATAGCACTTTTCTTGAGAGCTTCATCTTACCAGACTTAGGATCGATACCAATTAATTTGACTTTGACAGGGTCACCTTCTTTGAATACATCTTCTACTCGCTCGATCCGAGAATGTGAAATCTCACTTACGTGCAATAACCCACTCTTGCCGTTGAAGTCAACGAACACACCATAAGGCATGACACTGGCCACTACTGCATCGTATTCATCCCCTATCTGAGGCTTGTATGCGATATTTTGGATCACTCTTTCGGCTTCCTTGATGCCTGCAGCATCTGGAGAGAATATACTGACCATACCCTGGCCATCTATCTCTTCTATATTGATTGTCGTGTTCGTGTTAGCTTGTAGTTCTTGTATGACTTTTCCACCTGGGCCGATTACGGCACCAATGAACTCTTTGTCTATTGCAAATTCGATCATACGTGGTGCAAAATCTTTAGGCTCTGCTCTGGCAACCTCGATCGTCTTAGCCATCTCTCCAAGAATATGAAGACGACCTTCTTTGGCTTGCATTAATGCTTGCTCTAAGATCTCGTAAGGGAGGCCATCAATTTTAATATCCATCTGACACCCACAGATACCGTCTACAGTACCCGTCACTTTAAAATCCATATCCCCGAGTGCATCTTCATCGCCCAGAATGTCTGATAAGATAATATGTCGATCGCCATCAGAGATCATCCCCATCGCAATACCAGAAACTGCTTTTTTGATAGGTATACCCGCATCCATCAGCGCCATTGACCCAGCACATACTGTAGCCATAGAGCTTGATCCATTAGATTCCATAATATCGGATACCAATCGTAGTGTATACGGATTTTCTTCTGGCAGCACCTGTCTCAATGATCGTCCTGCTAGATTGGCATGACCAACTTCTCTACGACCAGGTCCACGCATTGGCTTTGTCTCTCCCACTGATAAGGCAGGAAAGTTATAGTGCAAGATAAACTTATCATATCCTGTAGATAAGGCCGTATCAACCATCTGCTGATCCAGCTTAGTACCCATCGTACAAGTTGTCAGCGATTGAGTCTCTCCACGAGTAAATATCGCAGAACCATGTGCTGATGGCAGATAACTAATCTCTGTCCAGATATCTCTGACATCAGCTGACTTACGACCATCCAATCTTACACGCTCTACAAGTACGTGCTCTCGGATAGTTTCTTTCTTGACCTTATCAAAGTAACCACTGAGTTCTCCACCATTCTCATCCATCCACTCTTCACCGAACTTCTCGAGTGCTTTCTCCTTAAGCTCATCTTTAACCTGCGTGAGATGTGCTTTACGCTGCTTCTTATTGTATGCGCTCTTAGCTACCTCGATAATTCCTGCGGCACTAGTAGCCGTAACAAACTCTTTAATCTCTGTATTCTCCTCAGGTAACTCCAGTACTCTTTTTACCGTAGCGTCCTCTCCTACTTTCTCGGCTAAGTCTAACTGAGCCTGACATTGTACTTTGATAGCATCATGTCCAATTTTAATCGCCTCTATCAACTCGAGTTCGTCGCACTCTTGCGCATCACCCTCTACCATCATTACATTCTCCATTGTAGCGGCAACGATGACATTAAGGGTCGCTCCTTCAAGTTGTGAACTAAGCGGGTTAACAACATATTCCCCATCAATCTTAGCCACTCGTACTTCTGAAATCGGTCCATCAAACACAATGTCAGAAACGGCTATAGCTGCCGAAGCTGCTAGCGCAGCATATGCATCGGGTTTGATTTCTGGATCTGCTGAGATCATGTTTATGATGATCTGCGTATCACACATGTAACCAGACGGGAACAACGGACGAAGGGCGCGATCTACCAATCTACATACGAGTATTTCATACTCACTTAATCTCGCTTCTCTTCTGAAGAAGTTACCAGGGATTCTACCAGCTGAGGCATATTTCTCTTGATAGTCTACAGACAAAGGAAAAAAGCTTTGGCCTTCTCGTGCTTCATATGCAGAGACTACTGAGGCGAAAAGCATCATCTTGCCAACTCTTACAACAACGGAACCATGAGCTTGAGCCGCTAATTTTCCAGTTTCAATTATTACTTCTTGACCACTTGGTAGGTTAAATGACGTGGTAGTAGGAATTTTTACACCCATAAATTTCTTTTATCTCGATTTGTATCCGAGCACAAATCTAACATTATATTATATATTAATAAAAAAGCATATATCATGTTTTGATATATGCTTTTTTTAAACTGTGGAGCCTGTTACTTTCTAATGCCTAACTTGGCAATCAGGTCTCTGTATTTTTGTATATCCTTTCCTGCAAGATACTTTAGCAATCTTTTTCTCTTTCCAACTAAAGTTAATAATGTCCGTCTGCAAGAGTGATCTTTTTTATTCTCTCTGAGATGATCAGACAAGCTGTTTATTCGGTGCGTGAATAACGCAACTTGACCTTCTATTGATCCGGTGTTCTTAGCTGATCCACCGTGTTCCGCGAAAATTTGTTCTTTCTGTGCGTTTGTTAAGTAATTTGCCATAATAATTAATTGTTACCAAATATGAGGATTACAAAAATCCTTGATTAGCGCCGACAAATGTACATGTTTAAATGGTGACAAACTGTATTTTTTTAACACTCCTTTTATTCAGTGGTTTTGGCCTCATCCCATAGTGCGTCCATCTCTGCTAAGGTCATATCCGAAAGAGACTTAGTGGCATGAGCCTCGATATATTCAAATCGCCTTTTGAACTTCCGATTAGTTAGGTCCAATGCCCTATTTGAGTCTATGTTTAAGTGACGAGCATAGTTGACCAGTGAGAAGATAAGATCCCCAAACTCCTCTGTGATTTTATCCTGGCTATCATTTCGCTCAGCCACTTCTTTGAATTCACCTAACTCCTCCTCCACTTTTGCCCATACATCGGCAACGTCATCCCATTCAAAACCCACTTGGGCGGCTTTCTCCTGCATCCGTTGCGCTTTGATGATACTGGGTAAGGCGTTGGGCACACCAGATAGAACTGACTTTCTGCCCTTACCTTCAGCCATCTTGATTTTTTCCCAATTGCGTTTTACATCTTCTTCACCATTGACTTGAGTATCGCCATAAATATGAGGATGACGTCTGATCAGCTTTTCTGACACCGAATTGAGAACATCAGCCGCATCAAATGCTTTTTTCTCATCACCGAGCTTCGCATAAAAGACCATGTGGAGCATTAGGTCACCAAGTTCTTCCTTAACATCTTGCATGTTATGAGATTCAATCGCATCGATCAATTCGTAAGTCTCTTCAACAGTAAGTGAGCTGAGCGACTCAAATGTTTGCTTACGATCCCAGGGGCACTTTTCTCGTAGCTCATCCATGATGTCAAGCAGTCGTCCAAAAGCCTCCATTTTTTGGGTTCTACGACTTGAGTCTGAGTTTGTGTTAGATGTCTTATATGTTGTTGATTTCATAATATTTACAAAAATGTCATTTTATCTATGATCCATAAATAACTTTGTGTCGTTAACAGAGTTATTATCACATTAATAATGACGTCATGAATTACTTTTTTACCATTCTACTGATCATCGGAGTCACTTTTGGACTATCGTTTATATTGATCAATATCAGATATATCGTAACGGGCAATGAATTTAGAGGCACATGTGCATCTAATAACCCGATGATCAAGAATAATCTTGGTGAATGCACTGTCTGTGGTAAATCACCAGACGAAGACTGCCAGATGCCCGAAGTAAAACCTGCCACCTAACACTAAATTCAAATCCAGATGAAAGTATCTATAATACTGCTGGCACTGAGCATCCTGTGCTCTAACCAATTGATCAGTCAAAAGCCAGATAAACTAAGCTCTGTAGAAATCTATAATAAGCTCGACAAACTTAATTTTTTGGGTACAGTATTGTACTGTGCAGCTCACCCAGATGACGAAAACACATCCCTGATATCTTACATGTCCAATGAAGTCAAAGCTCGGACGGCATATCTATCACTGACACGAGGTGATGGCGGTCAAAACAGAATCGGTGCAGAGATCAGAGAAAACTTAGGAGTCATCCGGACCAATGAATTACTTGCGGCGAGAGCTACAGATGGTGGAGAACAATTCTTTACACGAGCAATTGATTTTGGTTATAGCAAGCATCCTGATGAAACCCTATCCATATGGGAGCGTGACAAGATCATGCATGATGTGGTCAAAGTCATTCGGGAGTATAAGCCAGATATCATAGTGAATCGATTCGATCATAGAACACCGGGTCGCACACATGGTCATCATACCACTTCTGCTGTACTATCAGTAGACTCTTATGATAAAGCGGCTGATCCTGGTTATCAGTCGGATTTATTAGGGCACCTGGAGCCATGGCAGACCCAACGTATATTTTTTAATACGTCTTGGTGGTTTTATGGCAGTCGAGCCAACTTTGCTGAAGCGGATAAGTCAAATTTGCTGTCGGTTGATGTAGGAGTATATTATAAAAATCTCGGCCTATCTAATAGCGAAATAGCTGCTACGAGCAGATCGATGCATAAGAGTCAGGGGTTTGGCAGTACAGGAACCCGTGGCACACGAAATGAATATCTCGAACTCATTGAGGGAGATCTACCCACTGATAAGAATAATCTATTTGAAGGGGTCAATACGACGTGGTCTCGAGTAGAGGGAGCTGGACACATAGAAGGATTGATCAATCAAGTGCTAGGCAACTTCGACTTTATCAATCCTGCAGCTCACATCGACGACCTATTGACAATCCGAGCTGAGATCGCTAAGATCAATGATGACCATTGGAAGAATTATAAGCTGGAAGAAATAGATGATATCATAGCCCAAAGCATGGGCCTATTCATAGAAGCCAAGGCCAGCCAAGCCAATGCTACTGCTGGAGATTCTCTGATAATAGATCTCGAAGTAATCAATAGATCAGATGCTACTGTAACGCTCAAGTCTATAGACCTCGACGAGTATCACAATGAGCTTAATGCACAACTTGTCAATAATGAGTCGAGTCAAACTGAGATCAGCTATGTCGTGAGCAATGATGATCTAAAAGAATCAAATCCTTACTGGCTGCAAGAGAAAGGCAGTCTTGGATTATATGCTATATCTGACAAGAAGATGATCGGAGCCCCCATCAATAGAGGCCCGATTAATGTGTCAGTCTCTCTAGATATTAATGGGAGTCCTATGACTATCACACGTGATGTCATATTCAAAATCACAGATCCCGTCAAGGGCGAAGTATACGAACCATTCGTCGCTGTCCCAGAAGTGTCTGTACAATTCGAAGATCCTGTATATATTCTCTCTACGAGAGAACCAAAGAAAGTCTCAGTTACGATCAAAAGTTTTTCAGATGATGTAAAAGGCACACTGTCATTAAATCATCCGTCAACCTTCGCAGTGACACCGGAGTCTGTGGAGATATCAATGGGACCTGCTGGAAGTATTGAGATTGTAGAGTTTGAGGTAAAAGGTCCATACCTTCAAGAATCTGCAACCTTTACTGCCGAATTAAAAACAGATAATGCCGTACTCGATGAATCTATCAAAGTCATCGACTATGACCATATCCCGAAACAATATGTGAGATCGACATCACAAGCTGCCGTAGAGCGCTTAAATATCAAGACGGTAGATAAAAAAATCGCTTACGTAGAAGGTGCTGGAGATGAAGTGGCAGAGAGTCTGGCTCAGATAGGTTATCAACCAACAATATTTTCAGTAGAAGATATTACCGCTGATAACCTGGCCAACTACGATGTTGTAATCATCGGAATCAGAGCATACAATATTCATAGTGACCTAAAGTTGCGGAAGGATATTCTTATGGAGTTCATCAATGAGGGCGGCACTGTCATTGTACAGTATAACACCAATAGAGGACTACGAGGAGATCAAATTTCGCCATATCCATTAGAGCTATCTAGGGATCGTATCACTGATGAAACAGCTACTGTTTCTTTTGTCGATCCTAATCATGAGGTCCTGAATACGCCTAACAAAATTACTTCATTGGACTTTGAAAATTGGGTGCAGGAGCGAGGTCTTTATTTCCCTAATGAATGGGATGATCGCTTTGCAGCACCACTGGCCATGTCAGATCCGAATGAAGAAATAACAAAAGGGGCATTGCTCATCGCTAAGTATGGTAAAGGCAACTTCATCTATAGTGGACTCTCATGGTTCAGAGAACTACCTGCTGGAGTAGCTGGTGCATATAGATTGTTTGCCAATCTAATTGCCATTGGTAGTAATGATCATGTTACAAAAGGACAACACCAAGGAGATGGAGAATAAGTGGCGCAAGCGTTATGCACTTATCCTGATCGCTAATGCGATCTATATCATACTATTTTACCTACTGACAACAATGTTTAATTGATGCACGGGATAGATTGGATTGTCCTCATTTTTACGCTTCTGGTTATCGTAAGTTACGGCATATATAAGTCTCGCAACCAGAAGAATCTTGAAAGTTATTTACTCGATAGCAATAGTGCTAAGTGGTACACCGTGGGACTATCGGTGATGGCTACACAAGCTAGTGCTATTACCTTTTTATCCACGCCGGGTCAAGCATTTGCCGATGGTATGAAGTTCGTCCAGTTCTACTTCGGACTACCTATTGCCATGGTGATAATCTGTATCTACTTTATCCCTCGCTATAAGCGACTTAAGGTATTTACCGCATATGAATTTTTGGAGCAGCGTTTTGATCGCAATACTCGCTTGCTGACGTCTGTACTATTCTTAGTGCAGCGTGGTTTAGCGGCAGGAATCACCATATATGCTCCTGCAATCGTCATGTCTACGGTACTTGATGTCGAGCTGAACTACATGGTGTTTTTAATCGGTGGGCTCGTGGTGCTTTACACGGTAATGGGTGGGACTCGTGCTGTCAATGTCACTCAGCGCTATCAGATGATGATCATATTTGTAGGGTTAATCATTGCATTTGGGATCATACTCAATCGCCTACCCGACCATATATCGTTTATGGATAGTATAGCCGTTGCCGGTTTAAATGGCAAAATGGAGGTTTTAGATTTTAGCTTTAACCTCAATGATCGATATACATTTTGGACGGGTATTATAGGAGGTTCATTCTTGGCTCTGTCATATTTCGGAACAGATCAAAGTCAAGTACAACGATATCTTACCGGCGAGTCTGTAGAACAATCAAGATATGGATTACTCTTCAATGGACTACTCAAGGTGCCGATGCAGTTCTTCATTCTTATGGTTGGAATTATGGTGTTCGTATTTTACCAATATAATAGTGCTCCGCTCTTCTTCAACACGCAGGTAGAGAAACAAATGGTTCTTAGCCATAACGGCGCAGAATATCAAAATCTCCAGGACGAGTATCGCCTATTGGAATCAGAACGACAACAACTGATGATTGCCTCACAGTCATCTGAATTAAATCCAAGTTCAGAAAGAAGAATAATAGCATTAAACAATGATATTCAGCTATTGCGTGATGAGTCAAAGAAACTCATTGGCAATACTCTACCAAATGCGGAGTCCAATGATAAAGACTACGTATTTATTCACTTTATACTTAATAATCTTCCGATTGGATTGATTGGATTGCTGCTAGCTGTGTTTTTCTGTGCTGCGATGTCTTCTACAGCCTCAGAGCTTAATGCATTGGCTTCTACATCTTTGATAGATATCTATAAGCGTACGATCAATCCCAACTTAACAGATGGCGGCTATGTTCGAGTAGCGAAAGGGTTGACGATCATGTGGGGGCTTATTGCGATAGCGTTTGCCTCTGTCTGTTCATTATTTGAGAACCTCATCCAATTTGTCAATATTATCGGTTCTCTATTTTATGGGACCATTTTAGGAATATTCCTAGCCGCATTCTTCTTTAAGCAGATCGGTGCTAAGGCTGTATTTATTGCAGCAATTATAACTGAGCTATTGGTCATCTATATCTATTCTGAAGATATTGTAGCTTTCCTTTGGCTCAATCTGATTGGATGCGTACTAGTAATCGTGATTGGGTACATCCTACAAATCGTACTTCCCAAAAATGATCCAATAAAAAAGGCATCTACCATATAATATGATAGATGCCTCTTCTTATCAAATAGTAATGCGCTCTCTTATTTAGAGGACCACATTTCTATGTTCTTTTCATTGATTCTTACGTAGTCATCATTTCCGGCTTCCATAGCTAAAGCTTTTGACTTATTGGCTACTTTAATAGCATCGTTCACTTTGCCCATTTTGCCCAATATCTCAGACTCCATACGTAACTGCCAGTATCTTGGATTATCGCCATGTGTTGCTTTTTGGACATACGACAAGGCAGTACTAAGATCCTTACCTGAATTAAATAAGTATGATCCTGCGGCATAATAATCACCAGTTGTAGGGCCTGCAAGAGTCTCCTCTATGCTTGCCATAACTGCAGCATCTACATCCATTGAAATGTCAAGACCGACGAGAGTTTTATCCCAGATAAATTCTAAGGTTCCTGAATTATCAGTGATGTTATCAACACTGATCATAAAGTTGTGTACAGAGATTGGCAATGCCGTTACGTCTCCAGTGACGACTAATGCAGGCTCCTTCTCAACATATGATCCCCAGCTACGACCTTCATAAGGATAGAAATGTACGTCCCAAGAGCGTGCTCCGGGCTTACTCAATATCGCATATGATCCAGCAGGTAGATCCTTACCTTCAATTTTGACATCTCCAGAAAAAGAGATTTTAGTAGCTCCATTAGCTCCTGTTCTCCATACTTGACCATATGGTACAAGATCTCCAAAAATGGCTCTACCCTTAACGCCTGGACGAGAGTATTCTGCTGATACTTCTATCAATCCAATCTCTTGGGTGAATGAGGTAGTCGGACTAGGTGCAGGGGTCCTAATCTGACCATTGAGTGCACTAGCAAATAGGAATGCTATTGCAAATAAAAAAGCAATGTACTTAGACATAATTAATGATTTGTAAAAAATGATTTATTCAATATTATGCCTTAATAATGGTGCACCCTAAAAATTTGTTGTGCAAACATTGATATTTTAACTCGTCATCATATGTCTTTAAGCAATGCCGTCTTCAATTGATCAAACTCAGCAGCGGTGATATGTCCTTTCTCTTTTAGTTCGGACAACTCTTGGAGACGCTTGATATGGTCCTTTTCTGCAGCTTTGACTTTGCTGTCCTTTATTTTCTGTTCTTTGTTGATTTCCTCTGCAACCTCTTTCCCTTTCTCAAATTTCTCATCATACATACGCTTGAGTCTTGAAACATCAAAATCTAAAAAAGTACCACCACTCTCAAAATGGCTTTGAAATACCTCTCCCAGCGCATAAGTACTAGCTCCAGATAATACGGCCAGCGTAACTCCGCCAAGGATACTACCGACGCCTGGGATAAACTTGATCATACGGGATCCCATCCTCGCCACACTAGCACCAGAAAGGGATGTAATAATAGCCTTGCCACTGGTCTCCTTGAAGTCGACATCATATAATCGACTTAGCTGTCTGATCATATCGAGTTGAATGGCCGTGACAGCAAAAAAGTCCGCAATTGGTACTGGGATAAATCCTGCACCCATTGACCAGATCATATGGTTGCGGATAATAGAGTTTGCATTTTCTTTACGGAGTTCTTCTGTCCCCATAGGTTTTTGATTTTAACCTAATAATAGGTCAATCATGAAACAAAGTTCAAATTGTTAGACTAAAGAATTGGAGGAACAGATAAATCTCTCATTTACATCTATCCAAAGAGTCCATAACAAGTAAAGCCATCTGATCAGGCTGTTTAGGTAATCTACTATGTGGTGGTAGTTACGCTATCGGAATATTCTCAATAATCTCCAGATTATAACCGATCAGACCCACCCTCTTCTTTGGATTGTTAGTCATCAATCGAATCTTACGGATGTTGAGTTCATTGAGAATCTGTGCACCAATACCAAAATCTTTTTGCTCCGCTTCCATATTCCTACGTACATATGGATTAAGAGGCTCTCCTTGCGTATGTTGCTCCTTTAGGTTATTCATGATGCCTTCTATTCCGCCAGCAGGTTCCGGCTGTCGCAACAATATCAGGGCACCACTACCTTCTTTTTCGATTAACTGTAGTGTTTTGTGAATTGTGCGATTCATTCCTTCTAAAAAGAAGGCAAACAGCTCGGCAGAATTAGATCCACTGTGCACTCGTGTTAAAACAGCCTCGCCAGGGCTCCATTCCCCTTTCTTCAGCACAATATGACTCTGTCCCGTATTAGTCTCCTTGAATGTCATCAAATCAAACTTGCCATATGGCGTATCGATAGACAGTGAATCTTCTTGAGTGACTAAACGCTCACGATCCATGCGATAAGCCACCAAATCTTTGATACTAATAATCTTGAGATCGAAGCGATTAGCTATTTCTACTAGTTGCGGAAGGCGTGCCATCGTACCGTCAGGATTGAGTATTTCAATAAGTACACCTCCTGGTTTGAGTCCAGCTAATATGGATAAGTCTATAGATGCTTCGGTATGTCCTGTACGACGCAGCACACCACCCTGCTTACCGATCAAAGGAAAAATATGTCCTGGTTTTGCAAAATCTTGTGGAGCCGTATCCTCCGCTATTAATGCTTGAATACCTGTAGCTCTATCGTACGCTGATATACCAGTAGTACACCCTTTTTTCTTGTAGTCTATTGATACTGTGAATGCCGTCTCGTGTAGATCCGTATTCTGTGATACCATATACTCGAGTTTGAGCGCTTCAGCACGTTCAGCGGTAATCGGTGCACAGATCAAGCCACGTCCATAAGTGGCCATGAAATTGATGATCTCTGGCGTCACCAACTCAGCGGCACAAACGAAGTCTCCTTCATTCTCTCGATCTTCATCATCGACCACGATGATAATCTTACCAGCAGCGATATCTTGTACCGCATCTTCTATGGTATTCAATTTGAATGTTGACTCCTCAGAGGCGTCATTTCTGTAGCTCACTAACATATAAATCTCTTAACAGTCAAAGATATTATTTGTTTGTTGCAATCGGTTCCACACGATATTCTTCGATTAAGCTTTTTTATGATTATCAAGTCATTATATTTAGTGCTACAATTGAAAGTTTAAAAATCAAGAAAGAATGAAATTTAAGTTATTAGCAGTTATTGGACTTAGTGTTGTCATGATGGCGTCTTGTGTAAGCAAAAAAACATTGGAAGCACTCCAGTCAGATTATGACCTCGCCAATCAAAGGATCCAATCATTTGAAGGCGACATAAATAATTACAAGGGTATGGTCACCCAATGTGAGCAAGAAAAGGAAGGGTTGAGAAGTGATCTTCGCACAGCTAACAACACCCTAAAGCTCAAAGATGAGCAGATCAATGACCTGAAAGCTCAGATTGAAGATCTCAGACAATTGCGTGACAAGCAGGTGGAGCAGGTAGGTGATCTGACTATCTTATCACAATCTGCTAATGAGAATATCAAAGAAACGCTCGGACAGCTTGAACGTAAGGATCAGTACATCAACTTATTATCCGCTGCTAAGACGAAAGCTGACTCTATCAATCTTGCGCTGGCAGTGAACCTTAAGAGCGTTCTATCTGAGGGTATCGCTGATGACGATGTAGAAATCAAAGTCGATAAGACCGTGGTATTCATAAATCTATCTGATAAGATGCTCTACAATAGCGGTAGCGCAGACTTGACACCAAAAGCCAATGATGTGTTAGGAAAAATTGCACAGATTGTAGAGTCGCGGCCTGACTTTGAAGTAATGGTGGAAGGGTATACCGACAACCAGCCGATCAGTAGAGCTTGTTTCAAAGACAATTGGGACCTCAGTGTGGTGAGAGCTACGTCTGTCGTAAGAGTTCTACAAGACACATATAATATAGATCCGAATAGATTGATCGCTGCGGGTCGTGGCGAATATAATGCGCTGGCATCTAATGATACATTTGAAGGCCGTTCTACGAATAGACGAACAAGGATCATCATCCTTCCGAAGTTGGATCAGTTCTATGACTTGTTGAATCCTGACATGGTACCAAACTAATCGGGAATTAAGAATTATGCAAAAGGGGCTTTACATTTATGATGTAGGGCCTTTTTTTGTATAGAACATTAAGTGAAAAGAAGTGAACAAGATGGTTATCTTGGCACCTCATGAACCGGCTTATTACGCGATATGGACCTTGGGCTATAATAGCAGGTGCTTCTGAAGGTTTAGGTGCAGCCTATGCACGGTATCTAGCCCAAATTGGGTTTAATGTAATACTCATAGCACGACGAGAAAAAAACCTCAACAACCTAGCGGAAGAGTTAGAGACAGACTATAATATTGAGACTGAAACCAAGGTCTTGGACTTAAGAAACACAGATGAATTAGCGGACTATATACAAGGGCACCCTATGGATATAGGACTAGCCGTATATAATGCAGCATATGCTCCACTTGCTTACTTTTCAGATAACTCAATTGAGGATTTAGAAATGATCACTGCAGTGAATGTCCGATCGGCACTCATATTTACTAAGGTGATCGTGGATCGGTATAGATCTAATAAAAAATCTGGCGGAGTCGTCCTAATGTCCTCTATGGCCGGCAACCAAGGTGCTCCCCGTCTTGCAAGCTATGCAGCGTCTAAGTCATTCAACACCATACTCGCCGAAGGGCTTTGGCATGAATTAAAAGTTGACAACATAGATGTTATAGCAAGTGTAGCAGGAGCGATACGCACACCAGGATATGCCAAGCGCAGCTCAACTAAAGAAGCTCCAGGTACTCTTGATCCGGAGGAAGTAGTTGTCAAGACCCTACAAAAACTTGGTAAGAGACCAATAGTTATTCCGGGAAGAATAAATGCTATAGGTAGATTTGTGATGACCCGACTATTACCTAAGTCACTTGCGATTCAGATGATGCATAACAATACCAAATCTCTCAGATGAATATAATTACTGGACTTCTTACACCTCTTGTTGTGATCGGTTTGATCACCATATTGCATTACATCCTGCCAGGTAGATGGATAACTGGATATGTCCAACATGAACAAACAGGAGCAAAACTGCGCTATCGATTGAATGCTTTGCTAGTTCTAATAGCTTCAGTAGGGCTATGGTACGCATTGGGCTATTATGAGATCATAGAATTTACTTGGTTGTACCGACACCGCTGGTGGAGTCTGATTGGAGCTCTGATAATAGGTCTTGTCTATAGCCTTGTTATGACCCTATCCTACCCAAACGTTACTGATTCATTTATTAAGGATTATTACTTCGGTCGAGGCTTCAATCCTCAGATACAAGATGGTCGGATGGATCATAAGATGTGGCTGTACATGATTGGTGCTGTATTGTTGGTGTTGCATTGCTTGAGTTTTACAACGCAACACATCATTATGTATGGATCTTCAATCAATCCTGGGATTATACTTTCGACGGCGTTAATCATATGGTTTGTGCTAGACTACTGCATATTTGAGCATGTCCACTTATATACCTATGACATCTTTGCCGAGCGTGTAGGATTTAAGTTGGGTTGGGGCTGCTTGTTTTTTTATCCATATTTCTACACCATAGCAGTTTGGTCCACAGTAGATCGTCCGAATCCTGATATGAGTGTGATACAACTAATTATATCGGCCATAGTGTTTTTCGCAGGATGGATAATGGCACGTGGAGCCAATATGCAGAAGTACTACTTTAAGCTACAACCAGATAAACCTTTCTTAGGGATTCAGCCTAAGGTGATCAGTGATGGTAAGAAAAAGATCTTAGCTTCAGGATTTTGGGGAGTCAGCAGACATATAAACTATCTTGGCGAGATATGTATGGGACTGGGAATTGCCTCCGCTGTCGGACATTACGACCTCTTATGGCCATGGCTCTATCCTCTTTATTACATTCTTCTGCTTGTGCCTCGACAACTCGATGATGACAAAAGATGTCTTAAGAAGTATGGCAAACTGTGGGAAGAGTACCAGAGAGAAGTGCCTCATAAGATTATACCAGGCATCTATTAACAGAGAGCTGAACACCAAAAATCCAAAATTGAATATCCATTTTATGTGATCTTGAATTATGAATATGAGTCCAGTCTATAGCTTCCTTTATCACCTCTTATTGATGCTAATGTTAACGATGTCTTGCCAAGCCCAAGACCGTACCGATAAGAAGATTCGAATCAGTCAAAACTCCACTGAAATAGCTACCCCCAATACCCAAGAAAAGGATAGCAGCTCTAACATGTATGCCGATGCGCCAAGTGTTATTACACGTAACATCCTACAAGATAAAAATGGTGTGATTTGGTTTGCCACCTTCGAGGGAATCATCAGCTATGATGGCGCATCCTTCAGCAATCTGACTAAAGGCCAACCGATCAGATTCTTTTCAGTATTGGAAGATCGCCATGGACATTTATGGTTTGGGTCAATTGGGTACGGGGCCTTTAGATATGATGGAAGCACTCTTAAAAGTTATACCACTCTAGATGGACTTGTAGATGATCGAGTTACAGATATTTACGAGGATGAGATGGGTAAATTATGGTTTGGGACTACTGGAGGCATCAGTGTCTATGACGGCAGTTCATTTACCAATTTCACAATGGACGATGGTTTACTTGATAACGATGTGAACAGCATTATCCAAGACAAGTCAGGCCTCTACTGGATCGGCACTAGAGGAAAGGCATTTACCT
>CAZJTO010000023.1:0-18058 GCA_964548935.1 uncultured Saprospiraceae bacterium | reverse complement strand
GGCACGAACAAGTTGTTCAGGAAGTTTTGGTAAAAGTTAGCTTCAACACTAAAGACACCCGAATCGTATTTCGCTCCTAACTCATAAAAAACACCTCGCTCCGGATCCAAATCTGGATTAGGCACTAAGAAACCCGCACCGACAGCAGTGAAGTGATATTTAGAAAAAAGATCAGTACCTCTAAATGAATTTGCCAAGTTAGCGGTAAGGCTCAATGCATCTGTAGCGTTATACTTTAAACCGATATTACCAGATATAGCTACGTCATTATCTGAGGTGTTATCATCATTGTAGATCTCCGCTATCGCAGGTATGTCAAATGGGCCATCATCGATGCTTGTACTAACATTGTCCAATCTGGCTGCTATCAATAGATTTACCTTATCGCTCAATTTTACTTCTTCGATCGCAAAGAGACCGAAACTCGTACTACGGCTATCAGGTTGTATCTGCGCTAATGGACTATTTATCTCATTGATCATATCGCCACCTGCGTTGAAGACTTGGATATTTAAGTCCCTATGTAAACCTATCCTGTTCTCTCTCAAGAAGTCGACACCAAAGGTTAATTTGGCATTCTCCTTTTGTCTTAACGTCGCAAAAAACTTACCCCCCATAAAAGGGACATCTACATCCAGCATGGCATGAATCCTTCGATTGACATCTGTAGTCATCGGAAATGGAATGCGAGTGACTTGATCGATATGTAGATTTTGTTCTTTGAAAAATAGTCTTGCCCCAATAGATACAATCTTATCTGATACATCAGTACCATCATATGCCAAGTTAATACCCGTCTGTGTATCTGGATCAAATCTTCGTGTAATAAGAGGTGGTCCCGGAGCACCTAATCCACCTGGAAAACCAACGTCCGAATTTCTAAAATACTTACCGCTCACTTCTACACGATGATTGGCGGCCCAAGAATAGCCTATATTAAAGTCAACATTAGCAGACTCGAACTGACTGTTTTCAATTTCGCCTTCTGGAGTCTTTGTATTTCCGGCATTGCGGAAGCCACCCCCAACCAAAAAGTCAAATCCATTACCTCTACCTTCGAGCTCTACCCTTCCCCTTGTAAAATCTGCTACCGACTGGTATCCTCCATATATGCTTCCACCTATCTTCATTTCCTTACCATAACCATTTTCAGCCTTGCGGGTAACAACATTGACCAGGCCTGAAACCGCATCACTCCCCCAAAATGCAGACGAAGGGCCTTTGACTAACTCGATACGTTCTATCTGAAATGGGTCTACTAAAGAATATGACCGAATCCTCCCACCTACAAATGCATTGCCGTCTATAAGGATAGGAGCTCGTTCTCTTGACAGACCTCTAATAATCGGTGTACTTGCGAGACCGCCATCACTTTGGCGTGTCACTCCTGGTATGTACTGTAGCGCTTCTACAGGCGTTAGAGGTTGATTTTCTTCAATCTGCCTTTTCGATATGACTGCGACATTAATCGGCAAATCCGCTGCCTTACTCAAGGATCTGGTAGCTGTTACTACTAACTCTTCAACATCTAAGGTTAGTGTCGTATCTGTGGTCGCCTGTGCCATAAGATCACCAAAAGGAAATAAAAGAATAAAAAACGTCGTGAGAAGCGTGAGTCGTTTCATAGTATTAGGTTTTAAAAAATTAGAAAGCTCTTTCTAAAAACAAAGAAAACGATCTGATTAGATCGACCAAAGGTCATACAGCACTATTTTTTAGAAAACATTTTCTATTACTGCCCAATTTCAGTTGATGCAATCGGCTGTTCGACAAGAATCTTTCCATAATTTCGCAACAAGCGTTTAAGGCAAAATATTATTATGTTAGCACAGAACGGGCAAGTAGCCCCAATTGCATCAAATCATATAGAAGAAGTTCACGCCTTTTGGATAGCAGGAGGAAGTTGCGACGGTTGCTCGATAGCAGCTGTTGGAGCATCTTCACCATCCGTGGAGGATCTCCTCAGAGGCGTATTACCTGGAATGCCCAAGGTAGTACTTCATCATCCCGTGCTAGCAGTTACAGCTGGAGAAGAATTTATTCACCCATTTAGATTGGCAGCTAAGGGAGAGCTGGAACATCCATTTGTGGTAATCTGCGAAGGCTCTATTATGGATGAGCGTATCGCTGCCTCGACTGGAGGGTACTGGTCTGGTCTGGGAGCTGATGACGATGAAGATGGAAATCCACAGCCTATCCCATCATCTAGCTGGGTATCAAGGATGAGTCAACATGCAGCCGCTATAATTGCTGTAGGAACCTGTGCCACGTGGGGAGGCGTACCAGCTGCCGCTGGTAACCCTACCGATGCTGTCGGAGTGATGGACTTCTTGGGTGCCGATTATCGCAGTGCGTTAGGACTACCCGTAGTAAATCTACCAGGTTGTGCTCCACAAGGAGATAACATCACTGAGACGATCGCTGCCGTCCTGTTGTTTCTTCATGGATTAGGACCCCTACCTGAGTTTGATGAGCTTGGGCGACCTTCGTGGTTGTTTGGTGAAACCGTACATAGAGGATGTACCAGAGCGGGCTTTTATGAAGAAGGAAAATTTGCAGAAGAATATGGCGACAAAGAGTGTCTGGTTGAAGTGGGTTGCTGGGGACCAGTAGTCCAATGTAACATCAACAAGCGGGGTGCCCTTAATGGCCAAGGAGGATGTATGAATATTGGTGCGCCGTGTATCGGATGTACAATGCCTGGATTTCCAGACAGCTTTGCTCCATTCTACGCTACACCTCCTGGCACAATCGTATCTTCTACACTATCTAGAGTCACAGGATCTCTCATCAGCAATCTCAGAGAGATGACAATGACTTATCAAAATCGCACAGCTAAGTGGAACAAGGATGGAAAAGTGCCATCAGGATGGGGGCATGTCGCCGAACCAGGACCTCTGCAAAAGATAGCCCACTTTGCATATGAGAAATTACAATTTAAGGATAGCCCGAAACCTGGGTCAAATTAATTGAACTATGGATGAAGCAACACTATACGGAAACTTTTATATAGGATTGGCTATCGCTGTAGTCATCATAATAGCAGCGGCCGCACTCCTCATATTAGTCTGGATGGCAGCTAGAAGAATACTGAGACTTGCCACAGCTGCACTTGGACTCGTAGAGCAAATCAAAGAAAATACTAATAGCCTCTGGGGTCTTCAAACAACTAATCAAGTAGCAACGGATATACTGGATGGAGCTCAGGCTATTGATGCTCATGCAGGATTAGTGGCAGAAGCTCTTCATCAAATCAATCAAGACTAAACTATACATCACATGGAACCATATCAACTCTTATGGCTTATCTCGCTGATCATCGGTCTTGTAGTGATCGGGGTAGTCGCCTTTCTCTTGCACAAGATCAAATCAACAGCCGTAGACATAGATGTCGCTGCCGGAAAGATCTGGACGCAAGGAAAGCTCACAGCCAATAACACGATACAGATACCGATCTTTTTGTCAGTAACAAATAGAGTAGTCGGAAAAATATATACTTCAGCGGTGAGCATTTTAGGTGGTTCGGCTGCTATAAAGGAACACGCAGCAGGATGTCCTGGATGTCCAAACTGTGTATTACAACATCAAAATTAGATAGACCATGGACGTTATACTCATGCTCTGCACTATACTGGCCGTCGTACTGCTTGTCATTGTGCTGGTCCGATACCTCACCAAGATCATATCGTTGCTCAATTCTATTGGAGGGAATGGTGATAGCTATTTAGCCAAATTAAGGTTAGGACTAAGGGCCATTGAAACGGAGACTGGTCATATCCCTACCGAAGTAACCAAACTCAACGAAGGATTAACAAAAACGTCAGATGGCCTCGAGGCCGTTAACCAAAATCTAAAAGGCACCATCACTGCGGTGGTCGCACAAAAAGTATAGCGATATGTCAAGCATAATTTTAACTCTATGGACGATTTTGCTGGTAGTGACAGTATTGCTACTACCGCTTATCATAAGTCTCTTGCACCGCACATGGGTAGCAAGCCGAAGCATCGAACGTTACTTTAAAGAAATGCTCGAAGCAGGTGTCGGTATAGCTGGCAATACTGACTACGTAACCGCTTTAGACGATACTATCGGAGTGGCGTCTGGCATCTTAGGCGTAGCAGGCGAGATAAATGAAAATGCAGAAACTATAAAAGGTGCTGTAGCCGATAGAGCAGCTCAACTAAACTAAATTATCATGACAGCTTCTACATTATATATAGCAACATTAATTATAGTCGGGTTAGTAGTCCTCGTACTAGTTATCTATCTCGTGCTTATCATCGTGGCACTAAGAAGAGCTGGTACTCACTTGGAAAACCTAGCAGGCGGGCTTCAAAAAATAGTAGATGACACCTCTCCTCTCCCAGACAAACTAGGAACCATAAATGGCGCTCTGACACAGTTACACGGAGGGTTGTTATCAGTAGATAGTCATCTAGTAGGAATAGCAAAGGTCTTCAAGTTAGTGTAGACATAATTGAATTTATAAAGAGATAATCGACGAATAAAAGAACCATATGTGTTTTAAAAATTTACCAATAGCTTTTGACGAACAAGGAAATGCCTATCTGAAAGAGGATATCGCCAATCCTTATGAATACAAGGTCGTTGATCTAGGCAAAGAACAAGACAAGCTCAAAAGCCTAATGGAAAAAAATGGCTTCATTCGAAGCGTGGACTACGACCCCGTTACAAGAGTAGCAGGCGCATTAGCCTTTCATAGTGTCGTAGACTTACAGGAAAAAAAGGTTCTTTCGACGAACTCCATGGCCACGTTATTCAGAGGTTATGAGATTATCTTGAAAGGAAGAGACCCTCGGGATGCTGCATATATCAGTAGTCGAGCATGTGGCGTCTGCGGTGGTGTACATGCTACCACATCAGCTCTTGCTATCGAGATGGCATTGGGAATAAAGCCACCGCCTTTAGGTATCGTGATGCGTAACATCTTGCTAGCAATCGAATATCTCTATGATCATCCGTTACACCTGTTCTTATTGGCAGGGCCTGATTACTCTGAAGAATTAGTCGCAGCAACTAATCCCGAACTAATCCCAAAAGCGGCGGCTGCAAAATGCAAGAACAAAGCAGTGCATGGATATGATACCATACTTGATATCATGAAAGACCTTAACCCACTTAAAGGTAAATTATACCTAGAGGCTCTATCTATGACCAGAGTGGCAAGAGAAGCATACGTGCAGATCGGAGGTAAGTATCCGCATCCGCAGTCAGTAGTACCCGGAGGGATATCTGTAACTGTTACCATGTCTACGCTTAATGAAGTATATACGAGACTGATCAAGTTTTTTGATTACGGTCAGAAGACTACAGGGATCTGGGATGATGTCTTTGACTTCTTCTATGAGCAAGATGAAAGATATCAACAATGCGGTGTGCGACCTGCTACGATGGCAGATACCGGTGTCTGGGATAGACCAGAATTCTATGATGGAACATTCGAAAACTGTGACAAATGGGGTAATGCCAGATGGTCTACACCTGGCGTCTTAGTCAATGGAGAAGTAGTCACCACTAACTTGAGCGAACTGAATGCTGGTCTCGAAGAGTTTGTTGAGCATTCGTACTATGAGAAGTGGGATGACCATAAATACAAGACAGACTCCAATGGCTTACCATTAAGCCCTAATCATCCTTGGAATAAGGATACCATACCGAAGCCTGGCAAGCAAAGCTGGAGAGATAGATATAGCTGGGACACCTGCCCTACTTGGGATCGGATGCCAATGGAAGCTGGTGCTTACTCACGGATGTACCTGACTGCCAAAGCACAAAAAGCTCCTGCTAGTCAATATCTCGAAAATACTGGTCATAGCATGAAGATCCGTGTACCTAAGTACAATCTACCTGCAGCAGAGCTCGAATGGAAGATCCCTACTCACTGGAATGCATTTGAACGTAACAGAGCCCGAGCCTACTGCATCCCCTACTCTGCTATGGTGGCACTGGAGAACTGGCAAATTGCACAGCAATTGATTAGAAACGGAGAAACTGCCGTAAGCACTCCGTATGAGATACCTAAGAAAGGAACTCAGATAGGTTTCGGTGCATGGGGCGCTGGACGTGGATTCCTAACTCATCACCTGATCGTAGAAAATGGATTGATTCAGAACTATCAGATCATCACTCCGTCTACGCTCAATGCTGCTCCAAGAGCACCTTGGGGAGCACCAGGTCCATACGAAGAAGCCGTACTCAATACTCCGATACTTGAGAAATATGATAAACCCGAAGACTATAAGGGTATAGATATACTACGTGCCATCAGAAGTTTTGATCCATGCATGCCGTGTACTACACACATTATGGCCAAAGATTCTGATCATGTGGTGACTCGCGAAGTAACTACATGTGCTTGTGGTATCGAATAAGAAAACACTGATCGGCACGGTAGGATACCACATCCTCGGTAATCACTCGATGCCTCCGATGCTCTATACTCATCTCCAAGAGATGTCCTGGCCTAGCCATATCAAAGTTGATGAGTTAAACTGGGGACCAGTAGCGGTAGTTCAGATGTTCGAAGCGGAGACACTCCCTTTCGAAAAAGTCATCATCCTATGTGCAATCGAAAGAAAAGGAAGACCCATTGGGCAGATAGATGTATTTCGTTGGCTTGGCAATCTTCCTGATGAAGAGCAGATTCAGGCATGTGTAGGTGATGCAGCAACAGGTGTTATCTCCGTAGAAAACCTCTTAGTGATCGGAGAGTACTTTAAAGTCTGGAAAGATGAAGTATATCTGGTTGATGTCGAGCCGGGGCCAGAAGTAGCTGGTGAAAAATGGACTCCAGACATGGAATCTGCCATACCAGACATCATATCTACAATAAAAAAACTTGCTATAACCGGTTTGGATAATGACATGAATGTTAAGTATCTTAAAGGTGATACCATTTTCATAAATGAAATGATAACGGACTAAGCTTAGCATATGGAATTAATCGAAAAATCATCGCTAAGAGCACTATTCTGGAAGGATGAGATCCTTCAAATTCTATATTGGATGAATGGTGAAGGCTTTGGCAGTGAAGTGCCGGTCGTACAGGTATTATCACTACTTAATACCAATCAAGAGAACTTGATCTATCACCTTGGTAAATTGGTAGAAGAAGGCGTCTTAATCGCTTCTTCCAAAGAAATGGGGCCAAGCACCAAAATCCAATTAGCAACAGACATGAAAAAAGAAGCAGGACGGAGATTTGCTGATGCCTTCCAAGGATACCAAAAAGCGGGTCATGGAGAGTGCGGCCCTGACTGCGAATTTTGTTACGGGCCTAACGGTCAAAAACTTGAAAACTGTGTGCACAACTGTGCTACAGCTCATTAAGCTATGAAGAAAGAGTTATTCAGCAACGAGGAGTTTCATGAAGCATTAGACATGCTCAACCAACTCATGCGTGATGCTGAACAGGTCCAGGATACTGATAACAAAGTGTTGCTGTACAATATCCTACAGTACTTTGACTCGATACACAGAGAGCCACTGTTAAGGATAATGAAACTCATCAGTAATAACAAAGAGCTCCATAGCGAAATCGTCGATGATGAAACAGTCCAAAAGCTACTGACACTGTATGACATACCTATAGAAGCATCCCCTATGGATAAAGTCGGCACTGTCGGCTTTGTGCCGGCAGATCAGGTAACTGTGTTTAGCCCAGTCAAGAAAAAAGACTGGATCGAACTTGGCGACTATCGCGAGCTCGAAGATCAAAAGCTATATGCTAAGAACTATGAGCGAGTGAACTTCCTAGTCTCACGAGTCGGAAAAGAAGTATATGCCATTCAAAATCAATGTGACGGATCGGTATTACCGATAGATAAAGGGCGGATCGAAGATCACTTCATTATATGCCCTTGGCATGGATGCAAGTATGATATCAAAACTGGAGTATCGGTCGATAACAGTGATAAAAAACTGGATATATTTCAGGTCGAGATAGAAGAAGATGGATTATTAAAAGTGGAGATAGCGTATTAGACGATGAGTAGGATTTTATTAGCTGTGGTGCTGATAGCCATCTGGTCGAGCTGTCAAGAAGTAAAGCCAGAAGGTATAGACAGTTGTGAGGCTTTACCTGACAATCAAGCAGGAGACGTCGTCAAGAAAGCTATAGCTGCTGCTGGTGGCTGGGACAATTGGAAAAGCAAAGACAACTTTAGTTTTTATAAAAAAATCACACAGCTCGATAGTACCGGAACAGTAAAGAAAATCGTGAAACAACTACATACATATCAACTCAAAGATGGCTTTAAGGCTAGGATGGAATGGTCTGTCGGTAGCAATAACTTCTTGATTTTAAATGATGGCGATAAGGCTATTAAGTACAAGAATGGGATTGAGATGACTGATAAAAAGTCGGAGAATGAAGCATGGAATTCTTCATATGGTTCTCATTATGTGATAGGCATACCATATAAGTTGGCTGATCCTGGTGTTACACTCGGTTACAATGGTATCGACAGTACTCTGTTGGGCAAGCCAGTGCACAGCGTTCAGGTGGAGTATGCCAAAGGCGTAGGAAGAACTGGTGGCATGCATCGATGGATCTACTACTTCGATTTAGATACGTATGATCTTGCAGCTAATTTTCAAGATTATGGAGATGGGCACTCGCTTACCACCTACGAAGTTTTTGAAAGTGTTGGCACACATACAATCCATAACAAGAGATTCAGTTATGCCTCCAATAAGGACAAGGAAAAAGTACAGTTAAAGACCGTATATGAAAATGAGGAAATGACATTCAATATTACTCTTGATAAAAACGCATTTACATTACTGTGATTAGCTCAGATAAAATATTGATCGCCGGAGTAGGCAATGAGTTGCGTCAGGATGATGCATTTGGTATAGAGTTCGTCAGAGCATGGGAAAAGAGCATGCCTAAGAATGATCTCATAAATACTATGGAGGTAGGTATTGCTGGGATACATCTTGTACAAGAATTGTTTACAGGATACGACATGTTAGTACTCGTAGATGCAGTTGATTACAAAAGAACTCCTGGGTCCATATCGATAGAGGAAGTTGAAAAATTAAGCGATATAGAGCAAATGCCATTGGACCAAAAAAGAGAATTTCTCGCAGACATGCACTACACTAATCCCACTAGAGCTATGATGCTTGCTAAAGCGCTCAAGGTACTACCAGAGAAAGTATACATACTGGGATGCCAGTCAGCAAAACACGACGACTTTGACATCGGCATGAGCGAGGAAGTAACCGCCGCAATCCCAGTCGCAATAAAAGAACTTAACAAGTGGATGTCATCAGACTCACTTTAAAATAAATTAGAAGAACTATTTAAATATTTGATACTATGAAAGATCTACAACAAAAGAAGCAACAAGTACAACAAGACCAAAGTGCTGGAAAACAAAAAGTGCCGTGGTTATTTGGACTTGAGATTAAAGATCTGACTAATCCTATCACCATAAGAAGGATACGCCTACTTCAGGCTGGATTGGTCATAGCAGTACTTGCATATGCTGGTCACTATGCTTGGGAGAGTTTTCTAAGAGCACCGTCAGGAGTAGAGCTGGTTAATGAGATGGTCGACGCTGCGGGCGGGTCAGAAGCATGGAATAATATAAATTCTGGTCAGTTTACTCGGACTCAAAATCTATATGATAAAGCTGGTAACAAGATATCCGAACAAGTAGAAACCTTCTTTTTCAGAAAAGCTGATGAGGGGCTACAACTCATGGTAAAAGCGATAGATAAGGACGGCAAAGAAGTTGTCATTAGCGAAGACGAAGAAGGATTTTGGGCAACAAGGGATGCGCTCCCTTCAGATCCAAAGAGGACTTCTGGCGATCTTGGCATGATGTGCGATTCTAAATATTGCAAACCGAGCTGCGCTTCTTCTATGGCATTTTTTAGATTTTCGATGCCTTTCAAACTCACAGACTATGGCGTACGTCCCGACGTAAATAATGCTTCTAAACTTGGGCTGCTGGACTGGAATCCATTAGAGAACATAGACTTAGAAAGTGAGCCTCTTGTGCTGGATGTATCATACATACCTACCATAGGAAAGGATAAGTGGAGATTTCTGGTGAACCCTGAGACTAACCTTATCCATAAAATGGAATATTATAACAAGTCAGATATCGGTACTTATAGACCTGAGGAAATATACTGGACAGATCATAAGACTGTAGATGGAATTACCTTCAGCCATAAGTGGACAAAGTTTTGGAGTAATGGCCAGATTATGGACGAATACACCTATTCAGATGTCTCTTTTAATAACCAAGTTAACGAAGAGTTTTTCACACGTCCCGCTGGGAAAGATTGGTCTTTAGTCACTAATAGCTTATGAAAATTGCAATTGCAGGAAAAGGCGGTGTAGGTAAAACTACGATCAGCGGCACTATATGTCGAGTACTAGCACAAGAAGGAGAACGAGTGCTAGCCATCGATGGGGATCCAAATCCCAATCTTTCAGTTGTACTCGGTATCGACAAGGACAAACCTCCACACCGATCACTAAGTACAGACATTATAGAAAGAGTGGAAGAAGGTGAGTCATGGAGCTTCAGAGTAAAGATGCCATTTGATGAGATCCTCGACACCTATGGACAGGAAGCGCCTGATGATGTCACGTTACTGATCGTTGGAAAACCCGAACAAGCGGGGACAGGATGTATGTGTGGATCTCATACAGTGGTCCGAGAACTCATACACTCTGCGCTTACTTCAGAATTCAATGCTGCGATGGTCGTAGACACTGAAGCTTCATTAGAACATATGAAACGTGGTACTTCACAACATGTGGATAGAATGTATACAGTCTTAGAACCGTATTACAGATCACTTGAAGCGGCAGGCCGATTTGCCGATATGGCACGTGATCTGGGTATCAAAGAAGTAGCAGCTATAGCTAATAAAGTAAGAACAGAAGAAGAAGCTGATGCCATAAAGGAGTACTGCGAAAAAATAGATTTGCCGATAGCCGTAATGGTACCTTATGATGAGAATATAACTGCTGCAGACTTACAAGGAGTCTCTATCATGGACTATGATAATAACTCAAAGGCAGTCCAAGCCATACAGCAATTTGTAAAAACACTAAAATAATTTAGTATGTGTTTAGCTATACCTGGAAAAATACTCGACATACAAGATCAAGAAGAAAGCGTATTTCAGATAGGTCGAGTATCGTTCAGTGGTGTTGCCAAAAAGATCAACCTGAGCTTAGTGCCAGAAGCCAAAGTCGGTGATCATGTGCTGGTCCATGTCGGTGTAGCTGTGAGCGTCATAGATGAAGAAGAAGCCCGGAAGACCTTAGCTTTTTTACAAGGCACTGGCGATCTTGACGAACTCTTTGATGAGCTACATCATGAAAAAAAGGCATAGAAGGAATAGACTCTATTTCTAATTATCAACAAGGACTTCTACGTCACGCAACTGGGGAAGTATGAGTGCTTCATATTCCATCAGTCCCACATTCGTAAATGAAGGAAGCAACTGATTCCAAACAACTATTTTAAACTTCTCTTCATCAAACCCACTCGTTGAAAGCACTTTTCTCTGTGTTAACCAAAATGAGATAATCATCCAGATGGCATGAGCTGTGTGTGCATATTGATCGAGATGTATAGGAGCTTGGAATATTCCTTTTCTTACATTTTCGGTGATCCATTGGTAGATCTGGTCGATCATTAGGTTGATATACTTCACTCTCTGTTGATGGATCTTCGGATAAGACCTTTCCAACTCAACAGCATCTAAAAAGAAGAAGGCAAATTGATTGATGAGGGCATAATACTTAGATAGCTGATTATCAAAATCTATCAACAAGGGAAACAGGTTGTCCTTTTTTACAACTGGAGAAATTTCAGCATTGATAGAATCGGCTATTGTACTCATCAGATCTTCCTTGAATTGAAAATGATACGCCAAGTTCCCAACGCTGATATTACACTCATCTGCTATGCCTTGCAATTTCACATTAGGAAGGCCATATAGGTTAAAGAGCGATATGGCCGCGTCTAAGATCTTGTCTCTCGTTTTTTTCTTTTTCTCTTTCATCACATAGCGCTTTCTGGTGTAAATGAGTCTAGGAGCCTCTCAATAAGCAGATCAAATTCCATCCGGCCAGCAGATGTGAAATGTGGCAGCACTTGCGTCCAGACCATCTCTTTAAATACTCGCTCACTATCTTCTGGACTTCCGTGGTCTATAGGCTTCGTTAGATAGAATGTGATAATCATCCAGATCGTATGAGCGACCATTTTATAATGGTCTTTTCTAAATTCTTCTACCAATATCCCATTCTTTGCATTTTGCAGTAGCCAATGATGCACCTGTTCTGATATGTGATCTGTGATCACTCTTCTCTTTTGATATTGCTTGGGATAGTTACGCTTGATCTCAAGCAAGTCAATAAAGAAGAATGAATACTTCATCAAAAAGTGATAGTACATAGCCAGCTGCGTGTCAAAGTCCATCAGGCCTGGAAACTCTTTATGTTCATCGATGATTGGCTCTAATAACTCTGTAAGTTGATCCACTATCTCGATGATAATCGCCTCTTTACTATAGTAGTGGTAAGCGAGATTACCAACACTAATACCTACATCATCGGCGATGTGCTGTAGCCTCACATTGACCATGCCATGTGCATTGAACAGCCGAATGCTACTGTGTATTATTTTGTCTTTCGTTCTCACGATAATTAACAAATTCTGGGTAACTGCTCACCTACGAGCATATTTACTATTCTCTTGCCCCCAATACCACTTCTCATCACTACTTGACGAGGATGCTCAGTCACAACATGACCTATAATGGCAGCATTACTACTCTCTGAAGTAGCCCTCAGGAGACTTACGACATCGTCCGCATACTTGGCATCCACAATCGCTAAGAATACCCCTTCATTAGCGACATAAAGTGGATCGAATCCAAGTATTTCGCATGCTCCTTTCACTTGAGCATCTATAGGTATATTTTTCTCGTCTAAAAAGATGCCGAGGTTAGCATCACGAGCGATCTCATTTAGAACTGATGCTACTCCCCCTCTCGTCGGATCTTTGAGGAGATGTATACTGCTTCCGAATTCTTCTATCATTTTTATAACCGTATGACTCAGACATCTTGTGTCACTCTCAATATCAGTCTCAAACTCAAGGCCTTCTCGGACCGACATAATGGATATGCCATGAGCTGCGATTTCATTCGATATTATAACAACATCACCTTCATTGACCCGCTCCATTCTAATATCTGCATTCGCATGTATGAGCCCGATACCAGTAGTATTGATAAAAATTTGATCTCCCTTACCCCTCTCTACGACCTTGGTATCTCCAGTAACGATTGCGACATTCGCGGCTGCACAAGCGGCCTTTATAGAATATAATATTCGCCAGAGGTCTTGCATCAACATACCCTCCTCGATTATAAAGCTTAGTGAGAGGTATCGAGGCACAGCACCACACATTGCAAGATCATTGACTGTACCATTAACCGCCAGCTCCCCGATATCCCCACCTGGAAAGAAGATCGGCGAAATCACAAAGCTATCTGTACTAAAAGCCATTGGGCCTTCCATACTTAGATAGGCACCATCATGATGCTGATCAAGCCATTCATTGCTTAATATGGAGAAGACCCCCTCTTGCAACAACTTGTTAGTCAGCGTTCCTCCCCCACCGTGACCTAAGGTCACCCGTTCATGAGTCATGTTGGGGACAGGACAAGACAGTTCCATCTTGATGTTACTCATAGACCTTCGGGATTATGACATGACAGCTTCAGCAGCCCTATGAAAATGATAATAAGCGGCACACGCTCCTTCTGAGCTTACCATCGGAGCACCCAAAGGAAACTCAGGTTTGCACGTTTTTCCAAATTCTGGACACTCATGCGGTTTTTTTATACCCTTCAGAACAAGGCCCGCTATGCAGGCTTCACTTTCTTTAGCAGCTTCTAATTGGACATCAAATTTCACATTAGCGTCATAGGCTTGGTATGACTCTTTTAGTTCATAACCGCTGACAGGTATAGAGCCTATTCCTCGCCAGACGCGATCACCGATGTCAAATACTTTTTCTATAACTTCTATGGCCT
Organism: uncultured Saprospiraceae bacterium; assembly: GCA_964548935.1. Taxonomy (GTDB): domain Bacteria; phylum Bacteroidota; class Bacteroidia; order Chitinophagales; family Saprospiraceae; genus GYS-P2D. Next base: position 3,951 of record CAZJTO010000023.1, on the reverse strand, counting down.
TAGGGTTTCCTTCAGGCCTTACGACTCGACTATACTGATTTTCTAAAATGTGCTTTCCTTCTTCAAGTTGCTTTACAGTCATATATATACCCTGGAGGAGATCAACAGGCTCAAATCCTGTTACAACTATTGGAATCTTATACTTTTCTACAAGCGGCCCATACTCGGATATACCCATAATCGTGCAAACATGACCCGCCGCAAGAAATGCGTCTATCGCACTCTCCTCATCATTCATAACCGCCTCGATGGCTGGTGGGACAAGCACATGAGAAGTTAATATCGAGTAGTTTGTTACGTCTTGCATTGCGGCATGCAACACTGACATAGCATTAGCGGGGGCAGTAGTTTCAAACCCAACAGCAAAGAAAACCACTTCTCGGTCTGGGTTCTTCTGGGCGAGTTGCACCGCCTCTAATGGAGAATACAAGATCCGAATATCTGCCCCATTGGCCTTGGCATCTAATAGGCTCCTCGTAGATCCTGGCACTCTGAGCATATCTCCATAAGAACAGAGCATTACTCCTTTCTCTTCAGCCAAGTATATAGCCTTGTCTATCAGATGCACAGGCGTTACACATACAGGGCATCCTGGACCATGAATCATCTGCACTTCCTTAGGAAGCAAGTCAATGATACCATTCTTAACGAGACTATGAGTCTGCCCACCACATACCTCCATGATCGACCAATCCCGAGTTACTATGTTTTTAATCTTGTCGATATAGCCTTTAGCTAACTCCTCGTCCCTATATTCTGTCATGAACTTCATACGCCTGCATTAATCGTTTTTAAAATACGATTCTTTATGATGTTTCTGAGCTATCGAAGCATATATGATCTGACCAAATGATATATTCTCATCATTGGGAGAAAGATCCTTGTGAAAGAGCAATTTGAAATCCCCTCCCAAGCTTGTAATAATGAGATCTATTAATAGTGTATTTTGAAATACGCCTCCACTGAATCCAATATTCGAGACACCTTCAACGCGAGCAACAGCGCCCACCCAATCTACCAAAGTGACGTGAAACTTTGCAGCAATATGACCGACTTCTAAGGAGTCTGCTAAATCATAAAATATAGCACTTACCACTGTACTAATAGAGAACTCAGAAGGTGTTTCAACTGAGTAGTAAGACTCCTTGAAATCATATCCAACCTGACGAATCCAGCGCTCTGCATGTACTTGCAGTAAGGAAGCCGCCTGTCCTTCATAGCTTTGCTGATTACAGATATCCAATATGGACGCCACAGCGTCAAACACCCGCCCCATACTACTCGTCTCTAGCACGTCTTTGCTGGCAAGGAGTTTTTGATAAACACTCCACTCTACTTTAGAAAATTTGCTTTGTAACTTATCCCGATGCTCTGGGAGATCGTGGCATATAGCCAAGGCTGACAGCCGAGGCTCTCTAGCCATTTTGTCATAGGCAATATGTGGGTAGGGATTTAAATGATCACACCTTATGAACTGATAATCTTTATAAGTAAAAAACTCTCCACCCCAGATATTATCATCATCTCCAAGACCAGCACCATCCCATATCACACCTAGTATCTTATGATCAAAATCTATTAACGCATGTTCTCCAAGTAAGGCAGAAAAATGAGCAATATGATGCTGCACTTTAAGAATTGGGATATCGAGTTCCTCTGCTAATAGACTACCTTTTATAGCACTCGTATAATTAGGATGATTATCGATGACGATCTGCTTCGGGGAGAAGTCTAATAAATGGAATAGGTGATCTAAGGTATGCTTATAATTTTCCTGCGTATTATAATTATCCAAATCCCCTAAATACTGGCTTATATAGATTTGTTCACCTTGACGCATGGCAAAGGCACTTTTCAGATCAGCACCCATAGCAAGAACCTTTTGGTCGCCTGACTTCAGCATATTTTGAAAATATGAAGGAGCCATTCCTCGAGATCGCCTGAGTACCACTCTGCATCTATGCTCTTTACTAAACACAACAATACTGTCATCCTGAGGAACAAGTATTTTCCGATTATTTACCAGTATAAAGTCCGCTATTTTGACCAATTCATCAATGGCCTGTTGGTCGTCATAGACAATAGGGTCATTACTTACATTACCACTGGTGGCAATGATCGGCTGATCATAGTTCTCAAGTAACAAATGGAACAACGGGGTATATGGTAGCATAACCCCTACTCGATCAAGACCATCACAAACTCCCATATGGGATTCGCTTGTCACTCTATCAAGAAGAAGTATCGGCGCAATGGGATCCGAAAAAGCTGCTAACTGCTCATCAGACAAACTATACGGTCTGAGAGCTGTAAGATTGGGATACATCAAAGCAAATGGCTTATCAGGTCTGTTCTTTCTCTCTCTGAGTGTAGCAACTACATCATCGTCCGAAGCTGCACAGGTGAGCAGATAACCTCCTATCCCCTTGATGGCTACAATCTTTCCATTGCGCCATTGACTATTGACAAAGCCTATTATTGAGTCACCCTCTAGTTGAATTGGTTCTTTGTCCTTGTTATACAGAGACATCTCAACACCACAGAACTGGCATGAGTTAACCTGTGCATAAAACCTTCTATTACTTGGGGTATCATATTCTTTTTGGCATGACCAGCACATGGTAAAATCATCCATGATCGTGCGCGCTCTATCGTACGGTAGTTGATGCACAATTGAGTATCTAGGACCACACTCACAACAAGTAATAAAGGGATAACCAAATCTCCTATCTTCAGGATCAGACATCTCAGAAAGACATGTTGTGCAAGTAGCATAATCTGGAGTGACATGCAGTTGAGCTGTAGATAGGTCCTCTTCTTGAAGAATCTCAAACGTCTTATAGTCCCTTAAATCGACTTGATACATCTGTGAACTGGTGACACAAGCCAGTTTTGGTGGACGATCCAAAACGTGTTTATAAAATTGCTCAACAACATCCTGAACACCAGTTATCTCAATGTGTACGCCGTCATTCTTATTCTCTACCCACCCACTCAACGAAAAACTCGCAGCAGCATTATAGATGAACGGTCTAAAGCCTATGCCTTGAACTAATCCAGTAATAAATATATGCCATGTACCAAGTCCCATAGAACAGAACAAAAAGGTATGAAAACATGTCGTATCGCACGTACTTTAGTCGAGGTGAATACCCAGAATTCTTCTTATTTCTCTAACTTAAAGGACAGCTATTCAATACAAATCGGTGGCTATGACAAAATAGGTTTGAATTACTTATCGATCATTCTGAAAAGTGATGATACAACCAGTTGTTTGTCACAGAAACAACTACGATTCTGACGATCATGAAAAAGACAATCTATAGCATCTAATGAGATACTTCCCGATAACGTATCATCTATGCTCCCTGCTCTTTTTCTCCTTAGGAATAACAACCTTCATCAATGGGCAACAGGAGGATTTTCAATCATGGAATATCATCTCACTGTCACAACCCATAAACTCCAAGTACACCGCTTCACTGACAACCATATCGAGAATTAACGACAACGTCACCAGATTCAATGATATATCTTTTGACTGGAGAGTCAATCGCAAATTTAAGAATGGACTATCAGCGCAGGTTTCCTTTAGGAACTGGGTTTTCCTACAAAACGATCCGATCTACTTTGTCTGGTATGATATAATCTACGTAAAAAAAAGAACCAAGTACAAATGGGTAAACTTATTACGTCTGCATCATGGATTAGATTGGGGAGACAGGGAACAGGCTGATTTCATTAGGATGAAAAATTACTTTTTCGTGAATATTGACAAGGCTAATAAGCTAGCTCCTTTCATAGGTTATGACGTATGGTACAAACTGAGCGATGACAATCGATTTCAATTGATTTGGTTAGATTCAGGTATAGAGTATACCATGCATAAACTAAGGCTCCGCCTCAATTATAGACGTATAGCTCCTATTGGTAATGCAGTAGGCCCCAGAA
>CAZJTO010000022.1:0-18396 GCA_964548935.1 uncultured Saprospiraceae bacterium | reverse complement strand
ACGTACGTCCATCCATTAATATAGCTTACAGATAAAGGCAGACATTATATAATAGTGAATGAGAATTGAGTTGCTATCAAAAAATAAAGACTTTATACCGGAAATAGCCAAATGCTACTATGAGGAATGGGGGCATTCTGATTATGTAAACTCTATAGAGGAGGAGATCAATAAGCTATCCATATTCTTAAACGAAGACAAACTACCACTCATCTTGACTGCCATAGAAGGTGATATATTAGTTGGTGTGGCTCAATTAAAATTCTTCGAAATGGATATCTATCCTGAATTGGAACATTGGCTTGGTGGAGTCTATGTCGCTCCAGATTATAGACGAAGAGGAATAGCTAAATTGATTGTTGAAGAATCGAAGAATGTAGCCCGAAAGTTGGGCGTCCAAAAGCTCTACTTGCAGACTGAATATATTGATGGAGGAATATACAGTCAACTGGGCTGGAAGCTAGTTGATAAGTTGATCTACAACAATGTTAATGTAGCTGTAATGGAGTTAGAATTGTAGCACTCAGTAAATAATGGAAACGTTATGATGAACTCACACTCCCACACTCACTGGCCCTTGCGATTGCATATGCTTTCCCTTCTTGGAGAAGGTCACATCTAGCCTCCCAAGATTGATGCCTGCCCAACCTACTTGATTGATTGCCGTGGTATGGCCTTCGGCATTAGTGAGCAGTAAAGGTTCATCCATAAAGGTGTGGGTATGTCCTCCAAGTATGACATCGATCTCGCTGACCTCTGCGGCCAGACGCTGATCAGAGGCATAGTAAGGATTGTTATACTGATAGCCGAGATGGGAGAGGCAGATAATTAAGTCGCACTGTTTAGCCGTAAGTTCTTGTACCACTTCCTTGGCAACGGCAATAGGATCTTGATAAACAGTTGGCCCATAAAGCTTGGAGTCTACTAAACTCTTAAGCTTAATTCCCAAGCCAAATATCCCAATCTTCAAATCTCCCTTATAAAAGACCTTATAGGACTCTACAGCGTCTTTGATATTGGTTTTAGAGAGGTCGTAGTTAGCTGATAGGTAAGGGAAGTTAGCGAACTCCATAGCCCGCTTCAGTCCATCCAATCCATTGTCAAACTCATGATTGCCGATCGTGGTAGCATCATACTGCATCGCACTCATCAGCTTAAGCTCCAATTCTCCGCCAAACATATTGTAATACGGCGTGCCCTGAAACACATCGCCAGAGTCGAGTAGGAGTACATGTTCCTCTGTAGCTCTGATCCTCTCGATGAGTGTAGCACGGGCAGACATGCCTCCCAATCCCTTGTAACGACCATCTTCAAATGGATCGATATGCGAATGCATATCATTGGTATGGAGGATGGTGAGTTTTTTGTCCTTTTTACTAAATGGACTAAAGTTCATGCCCAAAGCATCGGTTGTAAGGGCTCCTGATGCTGCCAGTGATTGTATGATAAACTGCCGTCGTCTCATGGTGTTTGGATCGTTATTGTGTTCATAATGTCCTGCTGTACCCGTTTTCCTGCTGCTGTCAACTCCCGAATCTCTGAAATGATCATATCACGGAGATGTACAGCCTCGATATCTTGCCGGGGCAGGTCTGTCAACATATCAAATCCACTGCCGCCATTAGCCATATAATCACTGACCGTAAGTACATACTTGCCATCAGACTTGATGGCTTCTCCATTCAGGGTGATTTCTTTAGGGCCCTCAGGGGTAGCGTGGTAGTTAATAGGCCAGATCATACTCCGTCCACCATTGGCAACCTTGTCGATGACCTCTAAGAGCTGATCACCGGTCAGATCAATCAGTACCATCTCATTTTCGAATGGCATGACTTGGAATACATCTCCAAGGGTGATGTCGCCTTTATTGATCGGCGCTCTGAGGCCTCCTTTATGATTCATAAGGGCTACATCAACATGAGTGTCGTAAGCAGCTATCGATTGATCCAACAATAGCTTAGTGACGAATGTCCCTAAGGTCGACTCATATTCTCTTGAAGCATTAAGTTCATGTACCGCATGACCGATGACTTCATCCATGATCGAATCGAGCTGTATTCGATAGGGCGTGATGATCTCTTCGATGGCAGCCGATCGCTGTATGTTAGAGTCTATCTCGATATCTGACCAAGAGTAGTAGGGCTGATAGCTTTGCTTACTGCAAGAAGTTAGGCTAATGACTAAGATTCCAAATAGCAGGAATGAAAGCTTCGACCAGGTTAATCTCATCATATTACTATGTCATATGTTGACTTCAGGTCAAGATACTTGATTAGTCGTAATATAGCTCTACAACGGTGAGCTATTGACACAACCTAGCTTGTCTGTAAGGACTGTGGATTAATACTGCGGCACTGAGGGGTCGATATCACGAGACCAAGCCAAGATGCCTCCTTTAAGATTGTAGAGATCTGTATGACCTGCTTGTTGTAAAGCATTGACGGCAGCTGCGCTGCGCTGACCACTGCGGCACATGACTACCTTGGGCTTAGAACCATCGATCTTATCGCCGGCCGCCATGATATCGCCAAGCGGTATTAGCTCTCCGCCGATATTAGCGAACTCATATTCATGACCTTCTCGGACGTCGATCAATTGAAAGTCTTTATTCTCGTTTTGCCAAGCTTGTAGTTGCTGTACTGTGATTTCTTGTATTGCTGACATGTTATCTTCTTTTGTTTTCGTCCCGCAAAAATGCTCATAATCGATGAGAGTTGTAATCTCCGTTTCGGGACTTTTTTTATAATGGATAATACGCATGGATGGTTCCCGGGAGTCATAGAGCATGAGTTTGTTAGCCAGGACATCTGTTGAGCCGGTGATGATTTTGATGACTTCGTTAGCTTGGAATGAGCCTATGGTGCCTGCCAGCACTCCTAATACTCCGCCTGTAGCACAGTCCGGTACAGCATCTGGTGGTGGTGGTGTAGGGTAGAGGTCTCGATAGTTAGCGCTCCTTGCGCCGTCAGGAGTGAGCATATTAAATACCGATACTTGTCCTTCATATCTATATATAGAGGCATAGACGTTGACCTTATTATAGAGGACGCAGGCATCATTGACCAGATATCTTGTAGCAAAGTTGTCAGTGCCGTCTGCAATGATGTCATAACCTGATAGGGTTTCTTTGGCATTGTCACTGGTCAATCTGGTATGATGGGCGATAATCTTAATATCGGGATTGAGCTCAGAGAGGCGCTGTGCAGCGATTTCGCATTTGGGTTTACCCAGGTCTTCCGTTCCATAGAGCACCTGTCGCTGTAAATTGGACAGATCCACGACGTCATCATCTACGATACCTATAGTGCCAACACCGGCAGCTGCCAAATAAAGCAACATCGGACTCCCCAGCCCTCCTGCACCGACTACAAGGACACGGGCTGCCTTTAATTGGAGCTGTGTCTCTATGCTGAAATCTGGCAAATTCAGATGGCGACTATAACGTATGTATTCATTCTGTGTAAGCATGGCAAGTTGCTGGTCTTTTTAAGAGAAATAAATATATGTATAAAAGGGTATCATTCAATGATTCATACATATTGCATTTTTTACTAAAATATAAATCGTTGATTATCAGTAAATATTTTGTTCAAAATTCTTTGAAATGATTCTATCGTTAATATATTCGCATTTATAATAATATGTCGAGATGGCCTCAAGGGTTAAGAAAACGAAGAAGAAGAAAAAGACTACTGATAGTAGAATAACGAAGATTATTGGTATTGCATTAATCCTTGTATCTCTATACTTATTTATAGCCTGTACTTCCTATATATTCACTTGGAAGGCAGACCAAGATTCTGTACTGGCCTTGTCATGGGCAATACTGTTTGAGAGTGATGTTGTCGTGACGAATTGGCTCGGAAGACTGGGAGCGGTGATATCCAGCTTTCTGATATATTGGGGATTTGGCGTGTCCGTGTTTTTGATGGTCCCAGTGATCTTCAATGCAGGTAGGCATCTCATCCAACGGATCCCTATTATAAAGGCGTGGCCATTTTTTCAGAAGAGCTTTTTTGCCATGTGTTTCTTTTCAGTGGCGCTTGCATTGATATTTCAGCGAGCGAGCTTTCCGATAGGTGGCAGCTTTGGTACTAATATGGTGTATTGGCTGACTAACTTCGTTGGTACGGCAGGACTTGTAATCATGTTATTGTTCTTACTAGTCGCTTGGGCAGTATGGCAGTTTAATCCATCTCTTGAGACGATTTCCTTGGCAACACCGCAAGGGAATTTCAAAATTCCAACAGTATTAAAATTCAATCCCTCAATCTTAAAATTTATAAAAAGAAAGAACTCCGCTGTAACTGCGAAGCCTTCTGAAGAGCGTGAAGTTGCGCTCACACCGAGAACCGATGATAGTTTCCTTAGGCCCAACTTCAGCGATGAAGTTGCCATGCCTAAAACCGAACCCATGACCCAAAGCCCAAAAATGGGTAGTAATCAGGTAAGATCAAGCGATTTAGAGCTTGAGCTTCCTGATACTATGGTCGGGGAGCCTTCTGACGAGGCTAAAAAACCATTTGAAGAGATCCAAATAGAACAATTTGGAGTGCCTCTGACAAGTGCCAAGAAGAAGGCTGATATCGAAGAACAAGTTTCTGACTTTACCCTCGAAACCACAACTAAACCTGATGACTCTACTACTCCAGATCTGCTCATAACAGCGGAAAACAAGAATCACTTAGAGCCTTTTGACCCAACTCTTGAGTTGTCGTCATATAAGTATCCACCGCTGGAGTTACTCTTAGATTATAGCGATCAGAAAGTCGAAATAGACCGGGCTGAACTCGAGGCTAACAAGGATCAGATTATCAGAACCCTACTCAATTACAAAATAGAAATCACTAAGATCCGGGCGACCATAGGACCGACAGTGACCTTATATGAGATCGTGCCTGCACCTGGCGTAAAGATTTCTAAGATTAAGAATCTCGAAGATGATATTGCCCTGAGCCTCGCAGCATTGGGTATCAGAATCATCGCACCGATACCTGGCAAAGGAACGATAGGTATAGAGGTGCCAAATAAGAAGAGCCAGATTGTGTCCTTCAAAGAAGTGGTACAATCAGACAAATTCAAAAATGCAAAGATGGATCTTCCACTTGCATTGGGTAAGACGATCTCCAATGAGGTATTCGTCGCGGACTTGGCTAAGATGCCACACCTGCTCATAGCTGGAGCAACCGGTCAAGGTAAGTCCGTAGGTATCAATACCATTATCTCATCATTACTCTATAAGAAACATCCAAGTCAGGTAAAACTGGTATTGATTGACCCAAAGAAAGTGGAACTCTTTCCCTACGGTAAGATAAACAAGCACTTCCTGGCCTACCTCCCAAATGAGGATGAGCCAATCGTAACAGAAACCAGCAAGGTCATCTATACGCTCAACTCGCTATGTATCGAGATGGATGAGCGATATGACCTCTTAAAGAAAGCGAGAGCCCGAAATATCAAAGAGTATAACACGAAATTCACAGCGAGAAAGCTCAATCCGCAGAATGGACATAAGTTTATGCCATTCATCGTCTTAGTCATTGATGAGTTCGCGGACTTGATCATGACTGCAGGCAAAGAAGTAGAACTGCCGATTGCACGGATTGCCCAGCTGGCTCGGGCCGTCGGTATACATCTCATTATCGCGACACAGAGACCGTCAGTAAATATTATTACTGGTGTGATCAAAGCTAACTTCCCTGCTCGTCTTGCCTTTAAGGTGACCAGTAAGATTGATTCCAGAACCATCCTTGATGGAGGTGGAGCAGATCAACTAATAGGTCGTGGAGATATGCTCCTATCTATAGGTGGCAATGTGGTGAGGTTGCAGTGTGCATTCGTCGATACGCCGGAAGTAGAAGAAATCGTAGACCACATTGGTGATCAACAAGGATTTGCTGAGCCATTCTATCTGCCAGAATATAACACTGATGAGAACAGTGCTGGCGCTAAAACCCTCTCTATGTCAGACCTCGATGGACATTTCTGGGATGCTGCGGCATTAGTCGTATCCAATCAGCATGGGTCCACCTCTATGTTGCAGCGAAAACTGCAACTGGGTTATAATCGAGCAGGACGTATCATGGATCAACTCGAAGCACTCGGCATTGTCGGAGAAGCTCGTGGGAGTAAACCTCGAGAGGTGTTATACTTCAGTGAAATGGAGCTCATGAACCTCAAGGAGAACATGCTCAATAAGAAGTAGCTCGTCCTATTCCATCATTACCCTTTCTGTAAGTGATGCGGTTATATTTTCACTCAAAAAAATTATACTGCGAACTAATCCTAGCGTTGCAATTCTTGCTACATTCATTTGACCGTATTGTCAATATCTAAATACTGAATGATGGCCAGTTCTACACTTGCATTTACTCGTGATATCTATGTCAACCGCCGCAAGGCTCTTATGAAATCTATGGGTAAGGGGAGAATATTACTCCTCGGTAATGAATACGTGGGTATGAATTACAAAGACAATGCATATCCATTTAGGCAGGATAGCACATTCTTATATTATATCGGAATCGATCAACCGGGGTTGATGGCCATTATAGATGCGGATAAAGGGCGCACTTATCTATTCGGTAATGAACTGACCATAGATGACATCATCTGGACGGGTAAGGTCCCTTCTCTGAGAGAATTAGCAGATGCATCAGGTCTCGAGCGAGTCAAATCAAGAGTAGATATCATCAAATATATCGATGCAGATGTCCACTACTTGCCGCCATACCGTGATGATCACGTGGTGCTGTTATCCAAGCTAACGGGTAAGAAGAATAGAAAAATTGATAAGCAAGTATCAAATAAGTTAATCAGAGCGGTCTACAAGCAACGGGAAATCAAGAGCCCACTAGAACTCGAGCAGATGAATATAGCCTCGACATTATCTCACAAAATGCATTTGGCTGTCATGAAGGCCGCTAAAGCCGGTATGAAAGAGCACGATTTAGTCAGTATTGCGGCGCAGGCCGCTTGGTCGGGCAATGTGAGCTTTGCCTATCCACCCATTTTGACTATTAACGGACAGGTACTCCACAATCACGAGTATGGTAATGAACTTAAAGAGGGTGATATGATCCTCTATGATGGCGGTTGTGAGGCACCCAGTCACTATGCCGGGGATATAACCCGGACCTTTCCAGTGGCTAAGTCATTTAGTACGCAGCAGAAAAGCATATACGATATTGTCCATGCTGCCTATGATCAGGCGGTAAAGCTCTCCCAACCCGGTACTAATAACATAGACGTACACATGGGCGCCTCGAAAGTCATTGCGTCTGGACTCAAGGACATAGGCATCATGAAAGGAGATGTTGATGAGGCCGTTGAAGCAGGCGCTCATACCATGTTCTTCCCTCATGGACTCGGACATGTAATCGGCCTCGATGTACATGACATGGAAAACCTCGGAGAGGATAACATAGGATATAGCAAGTCTGTCAAGAGGCGTCAAGAATTTGGATTCAGATCTTTAAGACTCGGCAAAGCACTCAAAGAAGGATTTTGCATCACCATAGAGCCGGGCATCTACTTTATCCCAGACCTGATCGAGAAGCGACGTAAAGAGAAGAAGCATAAAGACTTTATCAATTACAGCGAGCTCAACAAATGGAAAAATCTGGGTGGAATCAGACTAGAGGATGACTATGTGATCACCTCTGCTGGAGCACAAAAGCTCGGCATCGATATTCCGACCAGTAGTAGCGAGATTGAAGCTTATCGGGCTGAGGGACTAAGCTGACTATTCCTGCACCGCCACAGGATGACGCAATGAGGCGATTATCCCAATACCAAGGGCAAGAACGATGAATCCTAAGGATGCCCATTCTGGTAGATGTACATAATGCAGGGCCAACATCTTAAGCCCAACGAAAGTCAGAATCGCCACTAAGCTATATTCTAAGTAGTGGAATCTATTGAGCATGTTAGACAGGAAGAAATACATTGACCTCAGACCCATGATTGCCAATATGTTAGAGGTGAATACAAGGAATGGATCGGAGGTAATAGCGAGTATGGCTGGTATACTATCTAAGGCAAATAATATGTCTGTCACTTCAATGATGAGCATCGCCACAAATAAGGGTGTTGCCGCAAGAATATGGCGCTTTCTAATGAAGAACTTTTCGCCCTCTATCGTCTGAGTGATGGGCATCAGCTTGCGCAATTGCTTAAAGACAAATGAGTTGCGAGGGTTAAACTCTTCATTTTTAGAGGTGAGCATCTTGTAAGCGGTATAGAGCAAGAAGAGGCCAAACACATAGATCATCCAGCTAAACTGATTGATCAGTGCCACACCAAATACGATCATCAACGCTCTAAATACAATAGCTCCTAATATGCCCCAGAACAATACTCTATGCTGTGCCTCTTGCGGAATCTTAAATGAAGCAAAAATCACTGCAATCACAAAAATGTTATCGATACTCAGTGAGAGCTCGATAAGGTACCCAGTAACATACTTGAGCATAGCACCCGTCGCTGTTAAGTTGTCCGGGTTTTCTACAAGTCCTTCAGAATAGATATAATAGATCGCTCCAGAAAAACACAGTGCAAGGGTAACCCATACGGCAGTCCAGATGCTCGCTTCTTTTACCGAGATGACATGTGCATCACGATTAAATATGCCTAAGTCAAGCGCTAGGCATAATATAATCATAGCTATGAATAGAGTCCAAACCATCGTGTGTATTATAGAATTATGGTGCTGCGAAAGTAAAGATTATTAAGATCATATGACAGAATTTATGATATCAGCAGAGGATACACTGCTTTAGGTATTACACATATGTAAAAAAATTATAATATATATGCCAGAAGAACCTATCTTTGTGCTTCTGATAATCGAGCCTGTTAAAAGAGATCTACATGAAACAGCTCATTCTCAGTACAGCACATTTATTTTTATTGGTTTGGCCATTGTGTCAACTCAGTGCTCAACAGACACATTATCAAGGTTTTACGGTATTGTCTCATACAGATAAGACCAGTTCCATATCATCAATAAAAAATCACCTCAGATTGAGTGATCGACATGAGTTGAAATCAATGACTCATGATGACAAGCGATTGCAACATTATTATGATGGCTATAAAGTCGTGAATAGTATGGTCGTCATCAATCCGTTTGGTTTTGGTGGGAGTATCCATCTATTTGATGAGCTGCAAGTGGGCTTCGACCTTAATCAAGCAGATGCACTCGATCTGATCACATCACAATTGAAGCCTAGTGTCGGCAGCGATATGACTGCCACGGCTGTATTGTTTCCCAGTCATAAAACCATTCACTCAGCTTATGAGGTAACGATCAAGGATGTTGCCGATATCAGCCGCTCAGAGACGGTCTTTATCTCAGCGACTTCCGGAGAAATCTTACATCGTGAAGCTCTTGCAATTCCTCATAACGAACCAGTCATAGCGCGATCGCTCTATGATGGGCTGATCTTTACAGATGTATATCGAGAAGGTGACCTGTACAATATGAGTCATTCAAATTTGGATTTCCGAACCTTTGATCTTGATGGAGCCACACACACAGTTTTGGGTGCGGAAATCACTGGAGATCAGCAGATTTTTCAACAGAAACTTGATGCCGTCCAAGCGCATTATGCCCTGGGCTCAACATTGGATTACTATGCCCTCAGACATGGCAGGGAGTCCTATGATAACGAGGGTAGTCCAGTATCGGCCTATGTCAATTTTGGAGATCGCAGCAGCAATGCCTTCTGGACTCAAGGAAGTGTGCTCCTTGGTGGGGGAGATGGCACACATTATCACGATATGGCTGCAGTGGACATCGTAGGTCACGAGTTTACTCATGGCGTGATACAGCATACGGCTGATCTCAGATATTCTGGAGAGTCCGGTGCATTGAATGAGTCATTCGCAGATATATTTGGTGAGATGTCGGAGTTCTTTGCACGAGGCAAATGTGATTGGCAGGCGGGACGACAAGTAGCATTGTCCAATCGAGTCCGGTTCAGAAGTTTTCGAGATCCCAATAGTGTCAACCATCCTGATACCTATCAAGGGCAGAATTGGATCAATCCAGAATGTGGTGTGCCTGTCGGGTTTAATGACTTCTGTGGAGTACATACGAACTCTTCTGTCCAGAACAAATGGTTTTATATCCTTGCCAATGGTGAATCTGGCATCAATGATCATGGAGATGACTATGAGGTGATTGGTATATCGCCCAATGTAGCCGCGGCAATCGCATACAAGAACCTCACCGAGTACCTTTGGACTACATCGACATTTGAAGATGCGCGACAAGGAGCGATACTTGCGGCAAGAGAGTTGTATGGCCGGGGTAGCATCCAAGAGATATCTACCACTAATGCTTGGTATGCAGTAGGTGTAGGTGAGCCTTATACAGAAGTTGTCGTTCCCGAAGAACAGGCAGATACCATTAGTCCTATAGAGTTATCGATCATTGATGTGTCACAGCATTCCATCGAGTTAAGCTGGAGTGGGGTAGATACAGGGATAGATACCTTGTCTTATGACATTATATTGGATGGTATTGCAGTCGTAAGCACCTCTGACACTGCCGCAACACTCGTTGATTTGACTCCTAATAGTTCATATGATTTATTGATTAGAGGATATAGTGATTCGGTCTTGGTGGCATTGAGTGATACGATCCTTGTGCATACGCTTGCTGAGGAGGTGCAGACAGGACAATTGGCGGCCTTTTACTTTGAAGAGGGACTCGATGGTTGGGCGGTCAGCTCAGATGATGCAGCATGGCATCAGGGCAACTTTTCACCCGAAGGTCGAGGATCAATCAGGCTGAGAGATGACTATGACCATAATATGATCTTGTCTCCATGGATTAATACATCATCTAGCGAGACTATAGATGTATCATTTTCACTCTATGCATGGAGCGTTGAGTTTGGAGAGGATCTGACCATTGAGTATCGAGGTCTGGATAGCACGTGGCATACAATCCAAAGTTATCGCAGTAGGTTTGACTTTAGAAATGATCAGACAACACCGATAGCGTTCAGTTTGGAGGGTATAGAGCTTAGTCAGATTCAATTTAGGGTGTTCCTTGATGCATCCGCTAACACCGATCATGTATATATCGATGAGTTTGTGGTTGCCAATCGGGAGTTCATTCCGAGTGTGAATGCCCTCGCAGACGATGTCAAGTTGTGGCCTAATCCAGTTGCCGAAATGCTCAACGTGAATATCGGCCAGCAACCGTCTACGATACAAGTATTTGATCTAAGTGGGCAGGTTGTGTTGAGAAGAACCCAGCAATCAGGCCTCATCAGCATAGACTTGTCAACGCTACAGAGTGGGTTGTATCATGTAGAGATAATCACGGGTGATCAATATCTCACTTATCCTATTGTAAAAGAATAGCGTATTAGCGTAGGCATCAGGTGATTACCTCATACAATTTCCCGCTTTCCAACTTAAAATACGTTCCAATACTTGAATTTTATGCTAGGAATTGATCCAATTAGGCTCCAATGGAACTTTGCATTTGGGGGCTCTACCGGAAAAGACACTCCATGGAGATGCTCTTCGTGACCAAGCCGAGCCCATGCTTACCTGTTGTCCCCCAAGTAGTGATCATGACTGTGCTTATTCCCTTTCTTGTTTTGGTATCCACCTTATACTGTGTTTCCTTATTTCGCAGTTTGTGTGCATAGTCAGAATCAATGGTGTAGACGTCGTTATAAAACTTGATTTCACATAGGTCAACAGTGTTATCATTTCTATCTATGACAAGATCTATCTGTGCTTTCTTATTACTCCAACTGTAGTTCTTGGAGTTGATTTGATCAATTTTCAATGCGCTCTTGATTTTCTCAATATGCTTATAACAAATCATCTCAAAGGCATACCCACTCCATGAAGTATATTCATTCTTGTGGTATAGTTGTGTCCATCGATTACCTCTAAATGGAGCGATAAATTGGAGATGGAAAAGACAGAATTCGTCAAAGACTCTAAAGAGCGTGGTTTTTCTGTTGGATCGAATGGATGCATACTTTTCGACAAATCCAGACTCAATGAGTTCCATCATCGACTTTGAAAACTGCCCGCCGGAGGATAACCCCTTATTCTTTAATATTTCGTCCCGAGTCATTCCTTTTTTTGGTCCTTTTGATAGGGCTTGGATGATCTGCTCGTGATAGGAGCCTTCCTCAAAGAGTGACTTAAATACTTCGTTAAATTCATACTCCAACTGCGCTCCGTTTTGAAAGCAGATTCGATCGATTGCCGTAACCGATGAATCTCCTGCCTGTACGTATTCCAGATATTCAGCAACTCCACCGAGGGCCATATAGATCTTGAGTATTTCAATCTCTGGAAGATTAATTCTCTTGTGCGAAAAGAACTCCTTGACCTCTTGTACTTTAAATGGCTCTAATTTGATCTTGCGAGTAATCCTATTGTGAAGCCCTCCTCGGTTTTTAATGATCTTCTTAATCATATAGGATGCTGCCGATCCGCATATCACCACAATTAGATCATCCCTTGTCGTACAATACGTATTCCAGAAGTTTTCAAAGGCAGGAAGAAACCCAGATCTCATTGTATCGACCCAAGGAAATTCATCTATAAAGATTACTTTCTTCTTTTTGGTCTTTCTGATCCCTTTGAGATATTGCTTGAGCACACCGAATGCTTGCAGCCAATTCTTAGGGTTTTCGCCCTGAAATAGACCAGTAGACTGTCTTAGTTCGATCATGAAGTTCTCTATCTGCTCTGGTCGAGTACCATTCCTTAGACCGGTAAAGCTAAATATGAAATGTTTTGAATAGAACTCCCTAATTAAGTGCGTTTTTCCAATCCTTCTACGCCCATAGATAGCAATCAATTCGGTTCTATGACTGTATAATGCGTCATTAAGCTTTTCCTTTTCTACGCTTCTTCCAACTATCTCTCGTGGCATACAATAATATTTGAGATGCAGCCAAAAGTATGATAATTCCTCTGTTTTGGCTGCATTTAAAGTTTGAAATTAATTATTGAATAGCAGCCAAAATAACCTTGAAATGATTATTTTGGCTGTGTTTGAATCCCATTAGGGCTCTGGTAAAAGAGATATAGAAACTGTCTTTTCTACAAATTCTATAGCTCCAGAGAGCTCTTTTTAATAGCCAGACAGGAAAGAAATTTATTGAGAAAGGGAGATTTCCGATTGCGGATGATTTGGTCAGATACTTCCGGTTTCATGCGTCCATTGACAATAAGTTGGAATTTGAGAGCCTTTTTGAGGAATAGCAATTTCAATTTTTGAATTATGGCTTCGCTTTCTCGGATTCTTTAGTAATAGAGCGTACTGTGTGCTCTTATATATGTGTATAATACTGGTGTCAAATCATAAAAGGAGCAAGAAAAGTTAACGCACTTCTCCAAGCATCGGGATGGACTTGGTTCTATTATTGCATATATAGATCAAAGGAAAGTCACCATGGGTATAGCTCAGCCATCACGCGCACATATCTCACGGGCGGCAATCGACCGCCTTTATATTGAGATGAGACACTTGATTCAGCGTGGCAGATACAAACCACGAGGAAGATCAGGCTCAGCTATGATTGAATCCTTGCTCGATCTTAACCCTGAGATTTACGGTACGATCAATGACCCAAATCGGGTAGAACTGAATGGTCTATTGTATGTTTTTGAGCGATTGCCGCAGGGTATCGAGGAATGCAGATATATCAGGCTCATCAGTCGAGAAGGCTTAGAGGAATCTGGATTTGAACCACTCATACCCGCCAAAAGGCGTAGGAATTGCTATCGCATAGACGAGGAGCAGATGTATGTAGAGATGACTCGTGGCAATAGCGACGTCTATGACATCCTTACCCACCTAACTTTCCTGTACAATGAAGCAGAAAAGATCGGCCGCAATGCGCTCGATACTCGGGGGAATATCAATAGAGCGTGGAAATCGATAAAGAAAATCATCAACAACCTCAAGTCTGAGGAAGAGATAGATATCCAAGTGGGATTCACCTATTTGAGCACCTTGCTGGGTCAAACGTATGAGGAGTCGGCGAAAGCCTACGAGCGATTTGCGCAGGCCAAGGGAGTCAATGACCTATTTAGCGTGATATATGCTATGGGCAAGCTCAGTCTCGAGGAGTCCATGGATAAGAATGACCGAGAGATCAGCGTATCGAGCGCTCTGGATCGAATCCTTGGTCATCACACATATGGAGAGCAATGGGCCAATAATATCAAGCAGTTTCTCATCTCCAAGAGCTTATACGAAAGACCAGTTCACGTGATCAGTGCTAACATGCATAGCGTGATGAACATGGTTTTTGCGCGGCAGGCGCTTGGATCAGATTATGCAGATAAGACTATGATGGAGATCGCTCATCTACTGAGTGATGACAGCAATCTGCAATTGCGTGATGAGGTGAAAGAATATGCATTAGAACACGGCATGTATGAGCTCGAAGATCATTCAGGGACTAATCTCTCTGTGCAGATATTTGATATTGATGATAGCAATTTGAGTTACCTCAAAGACAATGTCAATTGTAAAGATATGGGCTCTGATGTTACACCGATCATCATCGTAATGGATTATGCATTTGGTGAGCAGGCTTACGAGACCATGGATGAACTCCTGAAGCCCTTAGATCACAATGGTCAAAAAATTCCATGGGATGTTCGGTCCGTCAATATCATGGGGAAGGCTGGTATCTTGTCAGGCAAGAAGGGCGATATCATGATTCCTACATCTCATGTCATCGAGGGCAGAGGGGATAATTATCCATTCACTAATGAATTGAGTAAGGATGATTTTCAAGATGTGGAGGTGGATGTATTTGAGGGTAATATGATCACAGTGCTTGGAACCTCCCTACAAAACAAGGATATACTGCGCTACTTTTACAAATCATCATGGGCAGCTATAGGTCTGGAGATGGAAGGCGCTCATTATCAGAAGGCTATACAGGCAAACTCTAAGATTAGAAAATCTGTCAGTCCCGATATACAAGTTAGGTATGCCTATTATGCATCAGATAATCCGCTTCATACGGGTAGTACATTGGCATCTGGTAGCCTAGGTATGGATGGTGTAGTTCCAACATATCTGATCACTATTGAGATCGTCAAGGGTATCTTAGAGAGCAAGTGTTAGGGTTTATTGACCACTATGCTTCTATATACACCCAATCCATGTTGCGATCTTCATGATACAATTCATGCATGGTCAGAACGGCCACGACAGCGCCAATTAGTGGTCCTGCCACAGCACCGATGAGTGGTATGACCATGAGTATATAGGTGACAATTCCAACGACGAGAGTTACTCCTGCATATTGATTAGCATAGCGCTGGCTTTGCTTGATGCTCATGTAATACATCTCATTGTAGTTATCTATAATGGCAAAGCCGAGGAAATAGGACTGTATCAAGAAGGTCGCAACAAAGCCGACAGAGCTGAGGCCAAGAATTGAAAATCCGATTTTAACAATGATGAAAGTGATAATGGTCTCCATAATCCAAGAATAGAAGACCACCTTAATCATGCGCGTCTGAGCTTTAATAAATGCCTTCAGGGAGGTGTCTAATTCAAGATCAAGCTTGATTTCAAGAGTCTTACGAGCGAAATGAAAGATGATAACCTCTATCAATATGAGGATAATATATTTCAATCCTCCGAGAACGAATAGGTCATACCCTTCGATGAAAAATCCCGATATACTTGAGCCTACGCTCGCCAGCGATACTCCTTTGCTTACTGTGGCTTGGCTCCAATAGTTGAATACGAACTTTATAAAGGCAAGACCGCCTACAACACTCATAAGAAGTAAAAATTTACTCAGCCAAGAATACTTGAAGATTCCTTCCCAAATACGATGTTCTTTAATGAAGTCAATAGACTTCTGATAGTTAGTAATGGCTAACCGCGTATCTCGGAGTATGTTGTTCGCTGCTGTTTTGAATGAGCCCATCACAGGATGAAAGTAAGATCATAACCAATGATTTCATAAGATTTAGGACTTCTTATAGACTATTATCGAGCAACGTTAAAAAACTTCCGACGAAGAACAATTTGGGAGGAATATTCTAACTCCTACGTTGCCCTATAGGATAAAGTATGATCAGCCACTTTTATCGTCTCGCCTTATTTTGATTTGATTCGCATTGATGCATGTTCTGCGATAAAGTGTGAATTTAAAGCTACTCAATTCACAAATATTGATTGTTAGTGATAATTTGAGATTGCAATATGATTCATAGAAACTTCTCATTAAAATGATATTCTGTCCACGCTTCTTGGGGCTTATCGTAAGATTCGTGAGGGGTCTGTACCCCGTGGTTCACGTAAATACAATATTGATCTTATTGTGTGTGGCAGTAAGTGGTGATGCTGTAATCAGTCAAGAGGTTATAAAATTTAGGGATAAACTGTCTGAATCAAATTATAACCACCTCCTACAAAAAGAGAAAGCCGCCGTTGAAGAAACTGATCGTAATCAACGAGCTAAGTTACTTTCAGAATTGGCACTAGAAGCTAATGTTTACAACCATCAACTGTCAGTGAATCTGTATGACATCGCTATAGAATTTATTAGGGATGTACCCAATGATTCGTTGTTGGCCTATACACTGGCATGGGCTACTATGCCAAGTATAAGAATGGGTGAATTTGAGCTGGCCGATAGTTTGATTGATGAGGCAATGGCCTATTATCAGGGGCAAGAAGACTCCATGGGTATCGCTTTATGTTTTCTACAATATGCTTTCTTAGAGCGATCGAGATCCAGATACTACACTGCCTTAGATTATCTATACAAAGCTAGGGCGTATCATGAAGTTGAATTTTCTCTCCATGAGATGTGGGATATCACTAATAGGACAATGATCAACTATGAGTTACTTGGTGATTATGACTCTGCCATAGAATTGGGTGAAGAATTCGTCCAAGCCGCTCGCAGTCAAGATGAGCTGCCTTATGGATATTACCTCGTCGTTAGAAACCTCGCAGAAGCCTACTTTAAGAATGGCAATATCCCGATAGCTAAAGAATATATGGCAGAGTCGCTTCCCAGGTGGATTGGGACGGGATCGCCTAAATATATTACTGAATCATACAGCCTCATGTTTGATGTGGCTATGGCTGAGAATGAGATTGAACTCGCCAAAAACTATTCTGATTCTCTGCTGGCATATGCTCCAAGGCTTAATTCCGCTCGATTGGAGAGCTTTGCACATCTTAGTCAGTATCGCATCAATAAAAAGCAGGACATTCATGATAAACAAGAATACCATATCCATGAAGCCTATCAAAAAGCGATAGAAGCCAATCACGACATTTCTATTCTGGAAGCAGCTGAACACTATTCAGAGTACGCCTATAGTATTGAAAACTTAGAAATGGCTTATGATAAACGAGTCCTTGCAGATAGTCTCCGTAAGCAGATATACTCTAAAGAAATATCTTCAAAGCTCGATGACTTAGAGCGACAACTTCTGCTACAAAAGAGTCAAAATGAAATTGTATTACTCGATCAACAAAACAGAAGCAAAGAAGAAAGTCTAAAAAAAGAAAGAAACCTGAGATGGGTACTGATGGGATTACTTGTAGCGGCCCTCGTAGGTGTCGGGATCATAATGAGTTTCTTAAAGCAACGGTCAAAACATAATAAACTGCTGAGCGAAAAGAACGATATCATCTCCCAATCATTAGCTCAAAAAGATACGCTGATAGCTGAAGTGCATCATCGAGTAAAAAACAATCTGCAGATCGTTTCTTCCCTACTCAACCTGCAAAGTGATCATATAGAGAATAAAAGTGCTCTTGAGGCAATTAATAGTGGGAAGCAAAGAGTTGGTGCGATCGCACTCGTGCATAAATTTTTATATCAAAATGAGAATATTAGAACCGTGTTTGCCAAAGAGTATTTTGAAGAACTATCGCGAATATTGCTTGAGGCTTACGAAATCCCATCAAAGAAAATTTCGATTAAAACCGATATAGATACTATGCGCTTAGATGTCGACACCATGATCCCTCTTGGGCTTATTGTGCATGAACTCCTTGTGAATAGTATCAAGTATGCATTCCAAGATCGACAACAGGGTCAAATCAATTTAGGGTTGAAACAAATTAATACTAATCGGTTATCTCTGTTTGTAAGGGATAATGGCGCAGGGATTCATACAGAATTGTCCGAAGCATTAAACAGTTCATTCGGTTGGCAACTGATAAATACATTGAGTAGCCAACTGAGAGGTCAGTTAACTGTCTCAAATAATAATGGAGTCGAAGTTAAACTTGAACTACCTTTTGAACCAATTCAATAGGGTATAATTAAAACCGCTTGCCCAGTTGTACACCAACGAGAACTATGGTGTCCTGAACAGTCGGTTCCTTTCTTGTAGATACAATCC
>CAZJTO010000021.1:0-19036 GCA_964548935.1 uncultured Saprospiraceae bacterium | reverse complement strand
GCTGCACCTCCAGCACCAGCAACAATTACTTTTATACCTCGGCTTTCAGCCTCAGTAGCGAATTCAAACATACGTTGAGGCGTGCGATGTGCAGATACCACAGTTACTTCATAAGTGATATCGAGTTGATCGAGGACTTCTGCAGCCTTAGACATCACTGGCATATCAGATGTAGAGCCCATTATTATACTTACCATGGCTTGCTATAACTTTGATTTAGCCCGCAAGATACTTTTGACTTGTTCATATTTAGCAAATATGTCTGGCATATTATCTCCGACTATCGTTACATGACCCATTTTACGATAGGGTTTAGTATCAGTCTTCCCATAGATATGGGGATAGACGCCAGAGATGGATAGAGTCTCCTTCAACCCCTTGTATAATACAGGTCCTTGTTCGTCTGGTTCGCCAAGAAGATTCATCAAGATTGATTGATAAGTCATCTCAGTGCTACCCAGAGGCATGCCGAGTATTGCTCTAAGGTGATTTTCATACTGCGAGCACATTGTTGTTTCTATGGTGTGATGGCCACTGTTGTGTGGTCTTGGAGCAACTTCATTGATGAGTATTGTACCATTCGGGCTTAGGAATAGTTCAATAGCCAATAAGCCTACTATTTCTAATTTCTCGGTCAGTCGATGGGCAAGAGCTTTTATTGAATCGAGCTGTTCAGCTGTGATGTCCGCAGGACATTGCTGATAGCTCAAGATATTCTGTTCTTGGTCAAATACCATCTCAACGGGGTCATAGCTCACTATTTCACCAGTAGTGCTGCGACAGCTGATTATGGCAATCTCTTTGGCTATATCGACCTTCTTTTCAATGAGAAAGTTGGTTTTAAACCCCTCATTTATTAATTCATCATATGATGAGATCGATTGTACGCCTCGACCATCATATCCACCTGTTCTTGCTTTTTGGATAAACGGATACGACCAAACACCTCTCTTTATATCAGAAAGCAGGGCATCAACATCTTCATAATTTTTGAATTTGCTGGAAGCGAATTCATGATCTTCATAAAATTGTTTTTGTAGGCCTTTATCTTGGATGAGAGAGATCAGGTGGGGCTGTGGGTACACAGCGATCGATGACTGTTCCAGTTTTGTTAGAGCTTGAGTATTTACTCTTTCGATTTCTATGCTGACTACATCATGAGCGCTCCCAAAATTAATCACATCGTCATGGTCTGTTATATCCCCAGTTACAAACGATGGACAAACCAACCCACCGGGACTGTCCTTACTTTTGTCCATCAATGTGATGTCTAAGCCTAATCTGCTACCTGATTGGATAAGCATCTTACCTAATTGCCCTCCTCCTAATATTCCGATTTTAGTATCCATAAGCTTATCTTGCCACCATATAATGATAGTCAATGGCGAAAGTATTAATTAAGAATGGATTGGTCATAAATCGGGGGAAGTCAGGAGTCAAAGATCTGCTTATTGAGAATGATCGAATCATCAAAGTTGATAATGACATTTCTGACGATGCCGCCAGAGTAGTTGATGCCAGTGAAAAGTGGGTGATGCCCGGAATCATTGATGATCAGGTACATTTTAGGCAACCAGGTTTAACACACAAAGCGAATCTATATACCGAGTCACGTGCTGCTCTTGCGGGTGGGGTAACATCCTATATGGAGATGCCCAATACAAAACCACCGGCAGTCACTCAAACTGAACTGGCCAAAAAGTACTTGGCTGCCCAGGGATCGTCGATTACGAATTACTCATTTTATATGGGTGTGACTAATGATAATCTTTCAGAAGTACTTAAAACAGACCCTGAACAAGTCTGTGGAGTAAAAATATTTATGGGTAGCAGTACTGGCAATATGCTGGTAGATAATGACAAAGCCCTCGATGACATCTTTGCGCAATGCAAGATGCTAATAGCAACACATTGTGAAGATGAAGATACTATTAGGCGCAATCTTGAAGAGCATAAAGCCCTGAATCGAGAATTAACCGCTCTGGATCATCCGATTATTCGGTCTCGTGAAGGATGTTATCTGTCTTCTTCTAAAGCTATAGCTCTGGCTAAAAAACACGGAACCAGACTACATGTCTTACACATCAGTACGAAAGAAGAATTAGATCTATTTGATAATCAGATTGATCTGGCTGACAAAAAGATCACTTCTGAAGCCTGTGTTCATCACATGTTTTTCAATGCTGAAGACTACAAGAAGCTTGGAAACAAAATCAAATGTAATCCAGCCATTAAAGATAAGAGCGATCAAGACGCCATATTTCAAGCGATGCTTGATGATCGTATCGATGTAATTGCTACAGATCACGCACCCCATCTACCATCTGAAAAAGGCAAACCTTACCTTAACGCACCAAGTGGTTTGCCCTTGATTCAACATACTTTATTAATCATGATGGACTTCTATCATCGAGGTATGATCAGCAAAGAACGAATCGTGGAAAAGATGTGCCACAATCCAGCAATACTATTTAGAGTGAAGGATCGAGGCTATTTGGATGAAGGAGCCAAAGCGG
Source organism: uncultured Saprospiraceae bacterium (assembly GCA_964548935.1). GTDB lineage: Bacteria > Bacteroidota > Bacteroidia > Chitinophagales > Saprospiraceae > GYS-P2D. The sequence continues at coordinate 16,520 of CAZJTO010000021.1, read as the reverse complement.
ATATAGTTATTGTAGATCCGACTAAAGAGCATACTATCACAAAGCAAGATCTGTTTTACAAATGTCAATGGTCTCCTCTGGAAGGGTATAGCTTTAAAGGAGCCGTACAAAGAGTCTATGTGAATGGTATACAGAAGTATAAATCTGGCCGAATCTTAAATCAGTCTCCCGGAGAAAGATTAACATTCACAGTTAGATAACTGCTATATAGGAATCGCAATTAGTTAGAAACTGATTTTTGACTTAGAGTTCTGACACTTTTGCTTGAGGCTGATCATTTTCAGCGCTGCATAAGCCGATTCTTTGCCCTTATCGCCTTTATTTCCATCTGCACGAGCAATGGCTTGCTTTTCATTATTAGTCGTCAGAACACCAAATATGACTGGTGTGCTGGACATGAGGCTTAGTTGTGATATTGATTTTGATATACTACTGTTGATGTAGTCGTCATGTTTAGTCTCACCTTGTATGACACATCCTAAGCAGATTACTGCATCAGGACGATTCGCTGATCCGATAATATATTTAGCTCCCAATGGTAACTCAAATGATCCAGGTACGGTAACTGTCTCAATATGATCCTCTGTGATTCCAAGCGATAGAAGTGTAGTCTTACATGATTCAGTAAGCATTGAGATTATCCCCGGATTCCATTCGGTGTTGATAACAGCGATCTTTAGATCTTTTATATTCTCTAGGTTGCAGCCATCGAGGCTATAAATGTTATCTGTAGGATTGGCCATTAAAGGACTAGTTCAACATTCCTAGATACTTAGAGGCTTCTTCTGCCTCAGGCGCTGATGGAAACTCAGCCTTCAATCTATTGAATGCTTTAGCGGCTTGACTACTATCACCCTCTCGATATGCCAGTATACCTAACTTATGAAGATAGTAAGGGGTCAAGACTCCGACTCCTTTAGAGGTAGCCTTGTTGTATGAGCTTAGAGCTTTACTAAAATCTCCAAGTTCGCTATATGCATCACCTAAAGCACCATACTTAGTTATTGAGGTGACGTTACCTGACTCGTTATAAGAATTGAGATAGGAAATGGCATCTTCAAACCTTCCAAGGTTTAAATAGGATATACCCGCATAGTACTTGGCAATATTACCAGTCTTTGTACTACCGTAGTTATCAATAATATCAAGAAAACCGTCATAACCTGCACCCGGGGCTTCGAGAGCCAGTGCAAATGAGTCTTTAAGAAATTGCTGCTCTGCCTTATAGATTTGCTCAGTAGCCTCTTTCTCACGAGGGGCTTTATACAAAAACTTATAAGCGAAGTATGCACAGACTATTAATCCAATAAGAGCCGCAGCTCCAATTATCATCATCTGATTGTCTTCGAAAAAACTTCCACCACCCGAATTATTTGATGGTGTTCCTCCTTCACTTGAAACAACTTCAATGAATTCTCCTCCTCCGTCTCCAGTGTTACGTCTACGTGACATGATCTAAAATTTGCGCAAAAATATACAATTCTGCTTACCGATGATAAGCATATATTATTATTAATCTTAATCTCTTATATATGGGTAGTCTTTCTGGACGTAATTATCGGTATATAACCCTTGTGCATCGGGTAGTGGAGAGTTCTCTGCGAATTCGGCAGCTTCGGCTATTTCAGCCTTAATCTTATCTTTTATCGCATCAATCTCCTTTTGACTGGCAATTTTGTTGCTTACAATTTTTTTCTCAGTCACCGTGATAGGATCTAAATCTTTGTAATGAGCTAATTCCTCTTTTGTCCGGTATTTAGCAGGATCCGATACGGAGTGCCCTCTATATCGGTAAGTTTTTATTTCTAAAAAGTAAGGTCCTTTTCCAGCTCTGATATGAGCAGCGGCCTCTGCTAATGCATCGTGTACACTCTCAGGAGACATACCATCAACCGCTTTATTAGGCATATTAAATGCATCACCGACTTGGTGAATCTCCGTTACGTTACTCGTACGTTTGACAGAGGTTCCCATTGCATAACCATTGTTCTCACAGATATACAATACAGGAAGATCCCAACTCATCGCCATATTGAACGACTCATATAAAGCGCCCTGTCTTGATGCACCATCACCAAACATACATACAGCTAGGTTATCGGTACCTTTATATTTCTCCGCGAACCCAATACCAGTCCCAATAGGAATCTGAGCACCCACGATACCATTACCCCCGAAGTAGTTATGTTCTTTGGAGAAGAAGTGCATACTCCCTCCCTTGCCACCAACACAACCATCTGCACGACCATATAACTCAGCCATACAAGACTTGGCACTCAAACCCCTTGACAGTGCTATACCGTGTTGACGATATGCCGTAACAACGCTGTCCTCAGGTCTAAGGGCAGACACCATACCTGCAGTGATCGCCTCCTGGCCGATATAGACATGGCAAAATCCTCTAATCTTCTGTTGCGAATAAGCCATCAATGCTCTCTCCTCAAATCTTCTGATTCTCAACATCACCTCATACCATTTGAGATATGTCGCTTTGCCATATTTATTCTTTGGCTTTTTCGCAGATGTTTTCTTTCTTGTCGCTGTCTTAGTTGCTACTGCCATAATAAGATTAGTTGAACTGTAAAAATAAGGATTATATACTAGCTATATCTAGTGTGCCAATGGATTTTACAATTATAGAAAAAATCGATTCAAGTAGAATCCCTACTTATGTAGTCAAATGAAAATAGAACGCATATCACTCCATAATTTCAAAAACTATAACGAACTCAATCTACAGTTTGATCAAAGAGTAAATCTCTTTTATGGTTTAAATGGCAGCGGTAAGACGAATCTGCTCGACGCAATCTATTTTTTATCAGTATCCAAGAGCTATTTTACCAGTGGCGATCGCTTTATTACCAGGTATAATCAAGAATTTTATCGGACTCAAGGGGTCTTCAAAAACGACAAGTCGGCCATCACTATTTGTGTAAAGAAAGGACAGAATGACAAGAAGACCATAGAGCTTCAGGGTAAGAAACTAACTACTGCCTCTGAACTCATAGGAATCATACCAATCGTGTTAGTCGCTCCGGATGATATAAAGATTGTCAAGCAGGGTAGCAAAGAGCGCAGAGATTTCATCAATCGCATGATATGTATGTCACATCGGCCATACCTCTCAGAGCTGATCACTCATAATAGGGTATTAGCACAGAAGAACGCCTTGCTTAAGGCACCAGGAGCTATAGACTTTGATCTAATGGATCATTACAATGATCAACTCATCAAGTTGGGCTCCTCAATCAGTAAGAGCCGCGCTACCTTGGCTAGTCAATACAAAGACTATGTCAGAGATACCTATAGCCAGATATCAGATGACGCAGAAGAGGTCGACATCATTTATCAGAGTCAATTTCAATCGGGCGATATCCAGGAGCAATACAAATCTCTACAGTCTGACGAGATACGCAGTAAGCGCATTCTTATCGGTATACACAAAGATGATTTTGAATTTACCATAAATGGTAAGCCACTGAAGAAGATAGGATCTCAGGGGCAAATCAAGTCATTTGTTTATGCTTTGCGATTTGGGGAGTATATGTACTTGAAAGATCACTTGTCCGAAAAGCCCATTCTCATGCTCGATGACTACTTCGAAAAGTTGGATACTAAACGCTTAGAGTTGCTCACTCGATTTTTAAAAGACGACACATTTGATCAAGTGTTCCTTTCTGATACGGAACTTGATCGTACTTCGGCATTGTTGACTAAATTTGAGATTCCTTTCAGCTCGTACGAGATACAAAGTGGAAATATCCTAAAACAATGAACTCATGGACTTACATATAAAAGATGTTTTGAAGAACTTAGTCAATGACTCTTCAATTAGCCAAGGATATCAAAGCAACAAGGTGGAACAATTCTGGAATGAGCATATGCCACAGAGTATCTCCAGTAGGACTACAAAAACTGTGGTCAAAGGGAATACACTCCATCTCACTATTAACTCTGCCGCTCTAAAGAATGAGCTATTCAATAGTAAAGTAAAGATCATCAATTTGATTAATGATCACTTAGGCACGCAACTCATCAAAGAAGTTATCTTCCATTAAGCACTCGGCTTAGATCCTTTTATTTTCTTTTTTCCCTTAGTTTGAGAAGCTTTGATAAATGCCGCTTTTGCGTTTACAATTCCATCTGATACCGACAACTCGCTAAATGGCACTAAGTTTTCGCTTCCAGGTTGTCTAACCATTTCATTGACTGGTGTCGAGGTCGAAAGCAGAATCTCTTTTACTTGTACAGCTGTTAGCTTAGGAAAATAAGAACGCAACAATGCTGCTACTCCAGCAACAACAGGCGCAGCCATACTCGTGCCCTGCTGTATCTGATAGGTATCATCGGGAGTAGTAGATCGTATGTTTTGTCCGGGTGCAAATAGATCCACATCTGAATCGCCATAATTAGAAAATGCCGCTACAATATTTTCGTCATTTGAATTATTAACTGCACCGACTGAAATCCATGCTTTAGGCTTCTTCTTTTTCCAAAAGAGAAAACCTTTGGCTTTTTCATAGGTATCATTCGGGTAATTATCCGCCACGTCAATATTTTCAGAAGAGTTTCCAGCAGCGTGGACCAATAATACATCTTTCTTTTCTGCGTATCTGACAGCGTCGTCTACATAGCTTTTCTCTGGCGAAAGTCCTTTACCAAAACTCATGTTGATAATCTGAGCTCCGTTATCTACCGCATAGCGTATAGCATTAGCAACATCTTTATCGCGCTCATCACCATCAGGAACCGCTCTAATCACCATAATACGCGCATCTGCCGAAACGCCATCGATACCAAGACCATTATTGCGTTCTGCCGCAATAATGCCTGACACGTGGGTTCCATGAGTAGCATCGGGACCTTCTACGAGATTGTTACCGTAGCTTCGATTGTCAAAATCATAATAGTCATCGCCAACGATATTGCGAGGATCGAAGTCCACATTGTAGTTATACTTAAACTTGTTACCAAAAAAGTCCAATGCGCCATAGATGTCTGGAGGTAATAGGAGACCTTCGACTTCCTCTAAAGTGGGAGTCCTGCCAAGATCTGCTTCTACTGCTTGAATCACGTTAGTTGATACTTGAGCTTCACGTGAAGTGCCATTTCTTAATGAGTCGATTAATGCTGGAGTAAGATCCCCATCACCAGTAAAATCATTGAGATAACCCAAGATGTCTTTGTAAAATGTGATAGCGCCGTTGTATTCATCATAGCGAGATTTACCCGTGCTGATTTCACTTTCAATTTTACGTCCCCATTCATTGTATTGGTTGTATTCTTCGAGATCCTTGCCAGTCAATCCTTGTGGATCTCGATCGCCATATTTCTGCTGTAGCTTGGCATATGCACGTGTCATCTCATAAGTGTCTGGACCTACTTGACCGCCGTCTTTTCCACCTATAAAATTCCAACCATTGATATCATCGATGTAACCATTGCGATCATCATCGATACCATTACCAGGAATTTCGTCGGTATTAATCCATATTTTGTTGACGAGATCTACATGCTCTATATCTACACCCGAGTCTATTACAGCCACTACGACTGAAGACCCTTTTTTGTCTTTGATCACCTTGGAGTATAGATCATCAGTTCCGATATTAAATGGTGTTTCTGCTGTCACTGCTCCATGGTACCAATTGCTGCCTTGAGCGTTGAGGCTACTTGAGAACAATAGGGATGCAATAACTGAAATTGAAAAAACGAATACTTCTTTAATCACTTTGTTAATCTTTGAATCTACCTTACTATAATGGCTAAGAATAAAGCTATGTTGCACATTAGCACACATTAACATTATTTTACAAGCGTCCAAAATTAGTAAAACAGAATAAAAGATTGGGGTCTATATTACTAAACAAGGCAATTGCCGACTTAAAACAGCACTGGAACTACGGTTCTCTGCGGCCCAAACAAGAGAGTGTTCTCACTACACTCAGTGAGAATAACAGAGTATTAGCGTTGCTACCTACGGGGGGTGGAAAGTCATTGTGCTATCAACTTCCAGCTCTTCAATTAGACGGGATTACACTCGTAATATCACCACTTATTGCACTAATGGAAGATCAGGTAAGTGCTCTGAAGAATAGAAAGATTCAAGCTAAAGCCATTCACTCAGGCTTGAGCAATAATGACATCGATAGACTCCTATCAAATATAAGTTATGATCAAACCAAGCTATTATACGTTTCGCCAGAACGATTAAGGTCAGAGTCTTTTTTAAAGCGACTGAGCCAATATCATATTGCAATGCTTGCTGTAGATGAGGCACATTGTATCTCTCAATGGGGACATGACTTTAGGCCAGCTTATCAATTAATTAAAGAGTTCATTGACCTCAAAAAACCAGATCGCATTATTGCTCTAACCGGAACTGCCAATGACAATACCATTGCAGAGATATGTGAACAGCTGACTATACCCCAGACTGCTATCGTCCGAGACAGCTTTCTACGAGATAATATTAAGTTGAATCTCAACAAGAGTAAGGATAAGATGAATGATCTCCTGAAACTGGTCAAGCTAACACACGCTAAGACTATCATATATACACGTAGTCGCCGTAATGTAGAGATGATCGCATCATTTCTAAGATCTCATCATATAAATGCTACATATTATCATGCTGGCTTATCATTTGGTGCTAAAAAGAAAATTCAAGAGCAATTCCTAAAAACAAAAACTCAAGTCATAGCCTCCACTAATGCCTTTGGGATGGGCATAGACATTCCTGATATCGCTCAGATCATCCATTACGATATTCCCCCATCATTGGAAGAATACTATCAGGAGATCGGCAGAGCGGGACGTAATGGCGCTATGAGCTCAGCATCGCTGTTGTACAATAGCTCTGATCTCACGTATCATCAATCACGTGCATCGTCAGAGTTTCCGTCCTTTGATAGTTTGTATGCGACCTATTCTAAGGCTCACCGATTCTATAATAACCTGATAAACGAAGGTGAAGGTAAGAGGGTGCCTTTAAATCTAATACCACTGGCAAAATACATAGGGAAAGGCAGTCGAACTGTACTGAATCAATTACAAGCCTTAAGTAAATTAAATTGCCTCTCCATCGATGATAACCCCAGAGATATACACAACATAAGATATGCTGTAACTCCCCGAAACTTACGTCAAGCCAATCTTGAGGAACCGCTGAGTTCTGTACGTGATTACTTGATGAGACATTATGCTGATCATGTCGATGAGTGGAATAAGATAAACGTAGATCGCATGGCTGTTAGGCTGAAAAAAAATAGAGAGCAAGTAATCGGCTACTTTCAGCAGCTCAAGTCTAAAAGGCTAATCAATCATCATTGCTTGCCACAAGGCTTGATCATCACATTTAATGAAGGTCGATTAAATCAAAAGGACTTCAGCTATAAAGCGAAACGATATGCTAAACTCAAACAGATTAAAGAAGATAGATTAACAGCGATGCTGGGATACATCAATACTGACGGTTGTCTGAATGAATACTTACTAGGCTACTTTAATGAAGATCATCCCAACCAATGTGAACTCTGTAATCATTGTGCAAGAATTGATGATAAACCGTTGTCAAAGCGAGATCTTGAAATGATGTCCCAAGCGCAACTCACGCAGACATTAGTCAAAGCCATAGATAATAAGAATCATGCCTTGCTCTCAACACTGCAATCTATGTCAACAGAAGGAATCATAAACTTGGATATCCAGAGTGTATTAGCCGATGAAGGACTATGATCACATATTTATAGTCACGAATGACCTCACCAATGAGCGGCGAGTTAAACGTATCATTGATGTCATCGTCAGTCAAGACCGAAGCGTTCTGTTGATCGGTAGACAGTTGTCTGGTTCTATTGCAATTGGAGAGGCAGATTTTGACCAGCATCGAGTGAAGTGTGTATTCAACAGTGGCCCGCTGTTTTACTTAGAGTTTTATCTACGAGTTACATTGCTGATACTTAGAAGATTTAATGCTGAGCACATCACATGTAATGACCTGGATACCATCCTTATTGGTAAGACATTGAAGCGATTTAGAAAATTTCATCTATATCTGGATTGTCACGAGTGGTTTGAGGAGGTTCCTGAATTACAGGGCAAACCAATTAAGAAAGGGATATGGACACGCATCGCTAAACATTCTATACCGGCTACAGATACAAGGTATACGGTTAACTCACTGATTGGACAACAGATGGCCAAGGTGTACAACTCTGATTTTGAGGTAATTCAGAATATCAGCCCTAGTGTCAATACAGTCCATTGGCATCTAAAGGAAAAGCAACATCCATTCAAGTTAGTTTATCTCGGCGTTCTCAACGAAGGACGAGGATTGGAACATATGATCAAGGCCATGGAGTATTTGGATGGGGTAGAGTTGGATATTATCGGTGATGGAGATATAGCGGATAAGATCAAGCGATTGGTGTATGATAGTCCTGCGAGAGATCGCATCACATTGAACGGCTCACTTAGTCCTGAGGCGTTTGTTCCATTATTGCATCGATCTCACTTGGGAGTTAATTTACTGGAATCAAGAAGCAAAAATTATTATTACTCATCAGCTAATAAACTTCATGATTATATCAATCATGGTATGATGGTGCTGACTATGAACTATCCATATTATGCCAGGCTCGCTCAGTCTTGTAATGCGATTAAGTTGATTGACGAGCTCGACGCAACTGCAATATTGCAAAAGATTAAGTCCATCATACGAGATTATGATCTTAACAATGTAGTACTGGCAAGGACATCCTACTTAGACAAGTATAATTGGGATCTCGAAGTAGAGAAGCTTAGTAAGATCTATTTCAATTAAAAATCTCTTGTAGAGAAACGAATGATTCTATATACCTAAGAATTTTAGGTATACGCATATTATACTATATTAGTAAAATAAATATGTCTACCATGGAATTAAATAAAAACGAAATCGCGTCTCTTGAAAATTTTATTCTTGATTCTAAGATACCTTATGAAGATGTCAAAATTGAATTATTAGACCGGATGGCCACTGATATAGAAGTAAGGATGGAGCATAACCCGAATTTATCTTTTACTAATGCCATCAGGCTATCTGCAGCAGGGATCAAAGAAGATATCATAGGGATACAAAAGGATATTGAGCAACGGGTGATTAAGAACTCAATCGCTGAAGCATTTGGATTTCGAAACATTAAATCGACTGTTGTATTTATGGTCTGGACGATTTTGACATATGCGTGTTTTCGAAATTTAGGAACGATCGGTGCACCTATTGCAACCAGTATATTGACATTAATATTTATCAGTATGGTCGTATGTAGAATTCGACTGCATAGGATTCCTTACAACGATTCTCTCGAACTGAAATATCGTAAAAAGAACTTTTGGGTACCTCTACTTTTAGCGGCGTTTATAGCGTGCTCAATTAGCCTATTTTTTGTTGATATTATAAATGGTACAAGTTTTTGGGGTTATATCGATGATATTTTAATGATACCTATATGTGTAGCATATGGTTTTTTATTAAAGGTGATTACACATATATCAGTCTTCTGGATCGATGATATTCGTACAAGGACTACCCTGGACAAACAGATTTTAGCAATGAGATAAAGACTCAATAGAACATCTATGGGTGCCTGAATGACGATACATCATGTAAGCCTGCGAGTATATAATTTAAGCTCTTAACATCAAACAGGTGAAAGAGGGTATTATTCTACAAGACGATGCCATTTCTGTGTCCTGCCCAAGGCTGGAATACCTACATACCCTCTGCAACTCATCGTGTTGTCATCTTCGAGGAATAACTTACACTTATACACTTTGCCATCTTCAGGGTCCATAACTCTACCACCTTTCCAGATGCCATTATCTTCTTTCATATTATAGATGATCTCCATGCCCAAGACTGGCTTGTCCTTTTTGTCACCCTTACAATTGGTGCATAGGACATCTGGCTCTACATCGAATAACTTTACAACAGTACCAGTCAATACACCATCGACAACTTCTATTTTGATATGTGACGAGGGTTCATTATCACGATCATCTATTGCAATCCATACCCCCTCAACGTCTTCTTGAGTATAGGATATAGAACAACAGAGCATTATTACTAAGGCGAATAAATACTTCATAATTACATTTCTGCAACATTAACGTCAACTTCGATAAAGAGGTTACTACTAAATGTCTCTTTTAATAAAAGAATAATACGCTAAGCCAAGAAATATGACAATCCAGACTATAGAAGAGAGGGTTGCTTGCTGATAGGTTAGCAAAAAGCTAAAGTCAAGATCTTTACGTGGAATGAGATCGGCGAACCTAAACAATGGGTTGGGCATCAGATCCTCGATGCTATTCAAAGGATAGTAGTTAACAGTCTCATTTTTGAAAAATCGAAAATGTACTGCCCACTTGATTAACGGCTCAATCATTAGGATATAACACAAATAGAACAATACAGCGATACCAGATCTACGCAATAAAAACCCACAGAGTAATCCAAATGACGTATACCCTAATGTCATCAGGAAGAATCGGGGTATAGCCCAGCTCGTGTCGCTAAAAGCGTCTGTAATACTAAATTCAGTAGCATGAACTGCACCAATGCCAAAACCTATGATAGTATAGTACAATGTCGCCAGTAAACTTATAGCAATAATGCTATAGACCTTAGATAAGAAATAAGTGCGGCGAGTTAAGCCTATAATGATGTTCTGTCGAAACGTCTTAAAGCTCACCTCATTGACCACGATGAATACAGATATCAAACCAAGAAAAAAGAATACTAACCAGCTACCAGCATAACCTAAATAATCCCACACCGTCGGGAAATTGAAGAAAATCTCGTTGCCAGGGAGTGGTTTAGGTAGGTTCTTAAATTCTTTACCAACAAAGATCACCGTAGGCATCATGATGGCAAATGAAATTGTCAACAGCCCAATGACCGCACTCTTTCTGAACTTGGCGTACTCTAATGCGAGTAATGAAAAGACATTATTCATTATTTAGTTGTTGACGTGATTTGTAAAAACTCTTCTTCTAATTTCCTCTTACGAGCTACAAGCCTAGTAGGGGTGATGCCTTGCTCATAAAGTGAGCGACTGAACTCATCAATTGAGACACTTTCATCTATCAGACATTCCATCCAGTCTTTCTTCTGCATTATTTTCTTCACCACAGAGTGACTTTCAAGAACCGATATAAGCCTGTCCTTATCTGTGGCATCAATTTCTACGGTGGTGTCGTTACTCATGATGGCCCCAATTGGACCAGACGCTAACATCCTTCCATTTTTGATTATGGCCACGTGGTCGCAGATCTTTTCAACTTCGTCAAGGATATGTGATGCCATGATCACTGTATTCCCTCTTGAAGCGATTTCACTAAGTATGTTTCGAACTTCTGCAATTCCTTGTGGATCCAAGCCGTTAGTGGGCTCATCAAATATTAAGACCTCTGGGTTGCCGATCATAGTCGCTGCAATAGCGAGCCTTTGCTTCATGCCCAATGAGTAAGTCCTGAATGCCGACTTCTTACGATGTGCTAGATTGACGGTTTCTAATAATTGATCGAAATTGACATCAGTAACCCCTTTTATCCTTCTTACAATATCAAGATTTTCCGTTGCATTGAGATATGGATAAAAATTAGGGGTTTCGAGTATGGCACCTATCTTTAATCGAGCATCCTCACCGTAGGCTCCATCAAACCATTCGTAAGTGCCATCGTCTTGCCTAAGTATATCTAATATGATACCGAGGGTAGTAGTCTTGCCACTTCCATTGGGACCAAGCAAACCATATATATGGCCCTTTTCTATTTCGAGATTTAAGCCATCAACAGCAGTTAGTTTGCCATAGCGCTTAGTAAGATTATTGATGGACAGTACGGGCATAGAAAAATGTTTGCCTCCAAAATAGAAGTATTCCCTGTATACATAAATGATATTTGACGAATGCAAGGATTTAACAGATGAAGGATAGCATTTTACTTGTTAGTGCCTTATCTGTCTGTTTTTATCATTATCTAAGTTAGCTATGTATCATAGCACACAAATAAGTGATTCATAACAATAAGCTTTGCTATATATTTTTTTCTTATCACAAATAGCTATAATATTGATCAATGAATATCATTACACACAGACATCATCACTTTTTCTTACTTCGGTAAGTGAGTTGAATATTTGTGTGTTTATACCATATATCGCCCGCTTACTTCATTGTTAAGCGGGTTTTTTTATTGCCACATATTTTAAAAGAACTAATGTCACTTAATATCGCAATTCAGAAAAAAGGACGACTGTTTGAAGAGTCAATCCAACTGCTCAAGGAAGCTGGACTAAAAGTTGACAACTCTAAAGATCAACTGAAGGCAAAGGTGAGGGGCTTCGATGCAGAGGTGATGTTCTTGCGCAATTCTGATATTCCTAAATATCTTGAAGATGGCGTCGTGGATCTCGCTATTATTGGAGAAAATACCATCACTGAAAAAGAAGCCTCCGTTGATGTGATCCAACATCTCGGGTTTAGTAAATGCCGTCTGTCTATAGCTTCTCCAAAAGGCGACAGCTATGATGGATTGCAGTCTCTCAATGGAAGAAAGATCGCGACATCCTATCCCAACACCTTAAGAGCATATCTCAAAAAGCATAATGTTGATGCAGAGATACACTTAATCAGTGGATCAGTTGAAATCGCACCTAATATAGGCTTAGCCGATGCCATCTGCGATCTGGTGAGTTCAGGAAGCACCCTATTTAAAAACGGTCTTGAAGAACAAGAGATCATACTCCAATCTGAAGCATGCATCGCCATTAACAAGAAACTAAGTGAGACGAAGAGAGCACAGATCGAAGAGCTTTTGTTTAGGATACAATCTGTGTTAAAAGGTCGCAGTCATCGCTACATCTTAATGAATGTGCCTAATCAAAGTATTGAAGCGGTCAGTAGAGTGTTACCTGTGTTGAAGAGTCCAACAGTCCTGCCATTAGTGGAGGAGGGATGGAGTTCATTACATTCGGTAATTAGCGAAGATGATTTCTGGTCTGTGATCCATGAATTGAAGTCGTTAGGTGCGGAGGGTATCCTCGTGGTACCAATAGAAAAAATGGTGGGTTGATGTTGAGTAAGATCCCAGTACTAGATAATCCAACCAGTGCTGACAGGGTTGCGGCTATACAACGGCCAAGCAAATCTGCTGCGGACCTCAGAGAAGTAGTCGGTACGGTATACAAAGCGGTACAAGAGCAAGGCGATCAAGCCTTAATTGACTTTACTAGTCGTTATGATGGGGTAGAACTGATATCGCTTAAACTCAGTCAATCAGCTATATCATCTGCGCTCGATCAATTGGATCATGAACTGCGACAAGCTATAGATATAGCCTATAAGAATATTAAGAGCTTTCATGAGTCACAACACTTAGCTGCCGAGAAGATTGAGACAAGCCCAGGCGTAAGTTGCTGGCGAGAGAATCGAGCTATTGAGGCTGTTGGCCTGTATATCCCAGGGGGAACAGCCCCGCTATTTAGTACGGCGTTGATGTTGGGTGTTCCTGCTCAGATTGCCGGTTGTGATCGAGTTATTATGTGCAGCCCGCCCAATCAATCAGGCATTTTGCATCCAGCGATAGTTTATGCCGCATCGCTCTGTGGTATTGATGAGATTTATACCGTCGGTGGCTCTCAGGCAATTGCGGCCATGACAATCGGGACTGAAACAATTCCCAGGGTACACAAGATATTCGGACCTGGAAATCAATATGTCACAGCTGCCAAGATTATGGCGCAGGACTATCAAGTTGCGATTGATCTTCCAGCAGGACCTTCCGAAGTATTGGTTTATGCAGATGCTGATGCTTCTCCTGATTACATTGCGGCAGATCTGTTGTCACAGGCAGAACATGGCGTAGATAGTCAAGTAGTATTAGTTTCTACCTCTACAGAGATATTTGGTAAAGTACAGCAATGCCTTGACCGACAATTGTCTGCGCTTCCTAGACATGAGATTGCTAGACAGGCTATGGCAAACAGTAGGTTTGTCTGTTTTAGTGATTCAGGTGAGGCTTTCGAGTTTATCAATGAGTATGCTCCTGAGCACTTGATCATCTTAAGTGATCAATATGAATCTTATATCCCCTTGATCAAGAATGCTGGTTCTGTCTTTTTAGGTCATCATACACCTGAAAGCGCCGGAGACTATGCCTCAGGCACTAATCATACATTACCTACCGCTGGATATGCCAAGTCATACAGCGGGGTGTCCTTGGATTCGTTCGTTAAGAAGATCACCTTTCAACATATCACTAAAGACGGTCTACTCAACTTAGGGCCTCACATAGTTACTATGGCAAAAGCTGAACGCTTAGACGGACACGCTAATGCTGTGACGGTGAGAATGAATGAAATCGAAAAACTATGAGGGAGATCAGAACACTAGTCAGACCCAATATTTTGTCTCTCGTACCATTTAGTTCTGCGCGTGCTGAATTTGCTGGAAAAGCGGATGTGCTCTTGGATGCCAATGAAAATCCATTCGACAATGGGATCAATCGTTACCCCGATCCGTATCAACGTAACCTAAAAGCGAAAATCAGTAAGTGGAAAGGAATCGGAACTGATCGAATCTTCCTCGGTAATGGAAGCGATGAAATCATCGATTACATCATAAGGACTTTTTGTAAACCCTCCATTGATAGCATCCGATACATCTACCCTAGTTTTGGTATGTACAAGGTCATGGCTGACATAAACGATGTTGACTCGGTCCAGATTCCGCTTAACGCAAACTTTCAGTTTGATATCAATGAAGCCCTGGCAGATCAGACAGATCAAGACAAAATATTATTCCTATGTAATCCCAACAACCCCACTGGTAATAGCTATGATCGACAAACGCTAGTGTCATGCATAGAGGGATTCAAGGGGTTGGTCATAATCGATGAAGCCTATATTGACTTTAGCACAAAAGCATCGTGTATATCCTTAGTGGATCAATATGAAAATCTCATTGTACTTCAAACTTTTTCCAAGGCTTTAGGCGCTGCTGGATTACGAATAGGGATGGCCTTTGCCAATCCCGAAATCCTTCGGTATATGACGAAGGTTAAAGCCCCCTACAACATTGGCTCCTTGACTCAAAGCAGAGCAATTGAACTACTTGACAATTTGGGCAATATTAAACAAGAGAATAAAACAATCATTGCTGAACGAAATAGGCTCAGTAACGAGCTGACTAGCTTATCGTGTGTAGAGTTAGTGCATCCTTCAGATGCTAACTTCTTATTAGTGAAATTTGAGAGTCCTATGAATATCTTTATTTATCTGAGAGAGCAGAAGATCATTGTGAGAGATCGCTCGAAACTACCTCACTGTGAGGGATGTTTAAGAATAACTGTCGGTACAGCAGGTGAAAATCGGAGATTGATTGAATCACTCAGAACCTATGACTCATGAAAAAAGTACTGTTTATTGATAGAGATGGAACACTGATTCGTGAGCCTCAGTCAGACTATCAAGTTGACTCGCTCGAGAAGTTTTCTTTTTACCCTGGTGTCATCACATCCTTGATTAAAATAGTAAAGGAATTGGACTATGTACTTGTTATGGTGACCAATCAGGATGGCCTCGGTACGGAGTCTTATCCAGAATCTACCTTCTGGCCTTATCAGGAGTTAACAGTGCAAACTCTAAGTGGGCAAGGTATTGGGTTTGAGGATATATATATAGATCGGAGTTTTGAAAAAGACGGCTCTCCATATCGCAAGCCTGGCACTGGTATGCTAAGCAAGTATATTGATGGACCCTATGATATGTCCCAATCATTTGTCTTAGGTGATCGCTGGAGTGACATACAGTTGGCTAAAAATCTCGGTGCTCAAGGCATATTCATTAATGAGTATGAGGGTAAGGATGCTGCGCCTTCAGAACCACTTGTGGCAAGCACTGCCCTTGTAACCGACAGTTGGAGTGACATATATAGCTTTCTAAAAAAACAGGACCGTCAAAGTCACTTGGTTCGTGCTACCAAGGAAACGAACATTGTAGTTCATCTGAATTTAGATGGTTCAGGGGAGTCCATGATTAATACGGGCTTGCACTTCTTCGATCATATGCTGGATCAGATCGCCAAGCATGGACAGATGGATCTCATTGTGAACGCTCAAGGGGACCTGGAAATTGATGAGCATCATACCATAGAAGACACGGCAATCGCATTGGGGCAAGCATTCAAACAAGCCTTGGGTAAAAAAGTAGGCATACAGCGATATGGCTTCTCTCTTCCGATGGATGATTGCTTGGCACAGGTGGCATTGGATTTTGGCGGAAGACCTTGGATAGAATGGGATGTTCAGTTCAATAGAGATTACGTCGGGGATATGCCGACAGAGATGGTGTATCATTTCTTTAAGTCATTCTCAGATCATGCCCACTGCAACCTCAATATTAAAGTTGAGGGAGAGAATGAACACCACAAGATCGAATCAATATTCAAGGCATTTGCACGGGCTATTCGGATGGG
>CAZJTO010000020.1:2716-19711 GCA_964548935.1 uncultured Saprospiraceae bacterium | reverse complement strand
TGTTTCCTTTCCACGCATTGCCCTCATACAGGAATGCAATAATTGCCCATACTAACAAAAATAGTGGTAGCAATACTGACTTAACCAATCCCGGGATCTCATATTTCATATGCATGAACTCATACACGATAAGATAAGCTTTTACCAAGCTCAGGATAATCATAACACCACCCATAATAGCAATAGGAACATGCCATCCTTCTATGATATATCCCTTCCCTACAAGAGCAAATGCTACTTCACCAATTGTGATGATAGCCAAGATCGTTATGATTCTGTAAGCGGTCTTCTTAGATGATTCGTAATCGTGAGCCATTGTTAATTTCTTTTAATCAGTAATATTAGAGCAGGTAAAAAACTAGGAATACAAATACCCAGACCAAATCGACAAAGTGCCAATAGAGTCCGATTTTCTCAACCATCTCGTAGCCATTCTTTCGTTTGACGTATAAGCCAGAGGCCGCATTGATACATATGATCAATAGGAATGCTACTCCGGAGAATACGTGAAAACCATGAAATCCTGTTATACAGAAGAACAGTGCCCCAAAGGCTTTTGGACCAAACTGTTGTTCGTTTTTAACTGGAGCCCCATTGTCTCCTATAATTGGATTGCCACTGGCGTCCAATACCTCGTATGGCAGATTGCCCCACTCGCCATCATGTTTATGAATCAGATAACTGTCCCCAGGGACGAAGGTATCTCCAGCACTAATGTCATGACCATCGCCCTCAAGGTAGCGCCCATGATCAACATGTGTACCAAACGGATTCGTATGATAAGATACATGCTCAGCACCAATTAGTGTAGACCACTCCCAAGCTTGACAGCCCAAGAATACACCACCTCCCAAGATGGTCAGTATCATCCAAAAGACAACTCCATTTTTATTTTCTTGATGCCCTTCCTGTACTGCTCTCACCATGGTGAATGAACTAGCGAGTAGTACAAAGGTCATAATCGTAACGAATATCAGTGGTTTGTGATGAGCGCTACCTGGAAGAAACTCAGGTAAGGTACTGAACACAAAATCTGGCACTGGCCATGACGGACTGCTCACTCTCAGCGTACCATATGCGATCAAAAAACCAGCAAATGTAAATGCATCTGAAAGCAAGAAATACCACATCATCAGTTTGCCATAACTGACCTTAAACGGTTGAGATGCGCCATCCCAACTCCCCTGTTCATTATGATGATGATCTACTTCAGTATGAGTTAGAGTATCTGCCATGATAATTATCTACTTAAGTATAAGAATATGAGTAAGTACACCCATAGCAAATCCACGAAATGCCAGTAGTGTAGTAATAATTCAAAATTTATTTTTCGCTTTGGAGTCACCTTAAACTTCAACGTATAGGCATTAAGGATTCCAATGAGTAAAGCAATAATTCCCCCGATGACATGCATAACATGCACACCGGTGATGATGTATAAAAATGATCCCGCAGGGTTGCCCTTTAGATCTACACCAATAGAAAACAATGTTAACCATCCTTGATACTGCAACACTATAAATCCAACACCCAGTATTCCACTCAGTACGAGCAAAGGCTTATACACGGTTACCTTCTCCTTGATAAAGGCTCGATACGACGCATGAAGACATACACTCGATAATAACAGTGTGATTGTACTGACAAAGAAGATATTAGGCAATCCAAACTCTAACCAATTGCCAGCTGCTTGCCGCACTACATAAGCACTTGTAAAGGCGCCAAACATCATAGTAATACTGGCCATGGCTATCCACATCGCAAACTTCAGTGGATGGATCTTATTGTTAGTATGGTAGTAAGTCGTATTCATCGCTAAAAGAGTAAGTCGATTATTAATATGATCAATACCATCGGGATGAATGCAAAAGAACTGAACATGAGCTTCTTTGCTGATTCCATATCATACAGTCTATAAAACTGAATACTGTATAGTAGATAACTCCCACATACCAGTAAGAGTGCTACCAGTCCAAATAGCCCAATGACATGTGCCGTGAACATATATACTGTTATTGCTACCAATAGAATGGCATATGCGATAGACGAAGTAGCCACGCTTTTATCGATCTGCTCTTCTTCATTTTTAGGAATGAAGCTAAATCCCGCTCTATCATAATCCTCAAAGGAAAGAAATGCTATCGCCCAGAAGTGCGGAAACTGCCATGCTAACTGAATCAAGAACAAGCAAATCCCCAACTCAGTTAATCCTCCAAAAAAGGCAACACTGCCGATCAGCATCGGCATCGCTCCTGCTATCGCTCCTATAAATACAGCCACTCTCGAATATCTCTTGAGCGGTGTATACACAAAGGCATACAGCACAAAGGCAAACATGCCAAAGAAAGAGGTAATCGGGTTAAACAATGCCAACAGTGTGATCCCACTCAAGCAAAACAACCCTGCCATCAACACAGCCGTTGACACCGTCAGCTTATTCTGTACGATTGGGCGTCTGTTCGTTCGCTTCATCAAAGCGTCAAAGTCTTTCTCTAACACTTGATTGATGATGTTACTAGCTGCCGTAATCAAGAATCCTCCAAGACCTAAGATTACCAACTGTGCAATACTCATGCTCAATCCAGAAGAAATATAAAATGCCCCTATAGAGGTGATCACCACCAACATGGTCAATCTAAACTTCACCAACAAAGCGAAGTCTGTCCATAAGTTGAACGACTCCAAGTCTGTCGACTTAGCAATAGTAGTGTGATATGTCTTTGGTGCTTTCTCCACGATTAGTCTATAACTATTCCCTTAATGGGCGTCTTCTGCTTTTTCCTTATCTGAAAGCGGCAAAATCTGTGGTATGAAGTCTTTTCCATCCTTACCGTAGTCATAGGCCCATCTGTGTACTGTAGGGATCTTACCCGGCCAGTTACCGTGTCCTGCCTTGATCGGAGTCGTCCATTCGAGAGTCGTCGCCAACCACGGATTTTTAGTGGTCATCTTCTTACCATTCTTAATAGACCAGATGAAATTAATCACAAACAGCACCTGTGCCGAGAAGGTCACAATTGCCGCAATCGTGATAAACTCATTCATCTGAGTGAACTGCCCAAAAGCATCGAAACTATCAAATCTGTAATATCTCCTTGGCACTCCTGCCATCCCGAGATAGTGCATCGGCCAAAATATCGCATACGCACCAATCATGGTCATCCAAAAGTGGATGCGTCCTAATGTCTCGTTCATAAACGTACCGAACATCCGTGGGAACCAATGATATACTCCTGCAAACATTCCGAAAAATGCAGCCACACCCATTACAATATGGAAGTGAGCTACTACGAAGTACGTATCATGTAATTGTATATCTATTGCTGAGTTTCCTAAGAAGATACCTGTAAGACCTCCTGAGATAAACATCGATACAAATCCTATTGCAAAGAGCATGGGACTATTGAGCCGGATATTACCGCCCCAGAGGGTGGTAATCCAGTTAAACACCTTCACCGCGGACGGTACCGCAATAATCAGTGTGAAGATCACGAAGAAGTTAGACAAGAATGGATTGACCCCTGACATGAACATATGGTGTGCCCATACGATGAATGACAAGAATGCAATCGCCAAGATTGAATATACCATTGCCTTGTATCCGAAGATCGGCTTTCTGGCGTGTACCGATAACACCTCTGATACGATACCCATAGCTGGGAGTATAATGATATATACCTCTGGGTGTCCTAAGAACCAGAATAAGTGTTGATAGAGTACTGGGCTACCACCCACATAGTCTAGGGCTTGTCCATTGATAAATATTTCGCTCAAGTAGAAACTCGTTCCTAATGATCTGTCAGCCATCAAAAGGAAGAAGCCAGAGACTAATACTGGAAATGATAATAGTCCAATAATAGCCGTTACAAAGAATGCCCATATCGTTAATGGCATTCTCCACAGGCTCATACCTTTAGTTCTAAGGTTAAGCACTGTAGTTATATAGTTGATTCCTCCAAGAAGTACAGAGACTACGAATAGGGTTAAACTCACTAACCAGAGTGTCATACCGGCTCCTGACCCAGAGGAAGCTTGCTCTAATGCACTCAACGGTGGATAGGCTACCCAGCCTCCTGCAAATGGCCCTGTTGATAGGAATAGAGAGAAAAACATCACTACACCTGCCATGAAGAAGAACCAGTAGGATAGCATGTTAAGCAACGGTGACGCCATGTCACGAGCGCCCAACTGCAATGGAATCAATAGATTACTAAAGGTACCACTCAGCCCAGCTGTCAATACAAAGAATACGATGATCGTACCGTGCATCGTCACTAAGGCATAGTAAAACTGCGGATCCAAAGAGCCGATCCCAGTCTCTTGATTCATCATGATCCACCTCCCTAAGAAAGGCTTTAACCAAGCAAGGCTCTCGTCAGGAAACCCAAGTTGTAATCGGAATATGATTGACATACCCGCACCTATCAATGCCCAAAACATCCCTGTAAACAGGAATTGACGAGCAATAATCTTGTGGTCTAAGCTGAAGATATACTTAAATATGAAGCTCGACTTGTACTTATCCTCATGATGAAGCTCATGAAAATGGTCATCATACCCTTGCTCTTCTATTAGTGCTTCCTCGTTATATGTTGTTACCTCTGACATTGGTAGACTTTTAAAGATTTTGAGAAATAATTTTCATTTCAATGCGGCGATTGTTCTGTCGCCCTTCTACAGTGTCGTTAGTGTCTGCTGGTCGGGTTTGACCATACCCGACAGGTCGTAATCTGTTAGATGCGATCCCCTTACCAGTCAAGTATCTGGTAACGGACTCCGCTCTGCTCTGAGATAATACCACATTGGCATTAGCATCACCTGTGTTATCTGTATGACCAGATAGCTCTACTGATATATCATTGTACTCAGACATAATCTTAGCGATATTGTCCAGTTCATATTTAGAATCGTCCTTTAATTCAGCTGAACCTACATTAAAGAATACATTAGTAAGATTAATAGTAACTGAAGATGGATCATCTTCAATTAGGGCTGCCTCTATATCTGTGAGGAGCTCTTGAGCTCTTGCCTTAGCTTCGTATGGCAGCAACTGGCCTTTATAAGGATCAGCATCTGTGTTGCGCACCGTCTGTGCAAAATAACTCGTCTGGCTTGCTGCCCAAGCATCATATTCCTCTTGAGTCACCACTTTGACAATTCTACGCATTGAGTAATGTCCTCTACCACACAGTTCGGCACAGGCCATCTCATAATCAAATGTCTCCCAACGCTGAGGGCTACTTGGGTCTTCTGGATCGGCAGGTACTTGCCATTCAGGATATTCACTTAGCCTCTCTCGATATTCTTCTGTCGTAATCGTCGGTGTAAATATGAAGTACGTTGGAAGCCCTGGTATGGCATCCATCTTTACTCTGAAGTGCGGTAAATAAACACTGTGCAATACATCCTTGGCCGTAATTCTTATCCTTACTTTCTGATTCACTGGAAGGTATACTTCTGTGGGATGGTAGTCATCGAGGTTCTTAGTATCGGACCAATCCTGACCTAATGGGTTATTGCCCAAGTCTATAAGCCTAAAGTTCTTCGTTCCTAATTTTCCATCAGCGCCTGGATATCGCAACTCCCATTGAAACTGAGATCCTGTGGCTTCAAACTCTAAGACATCTTCAGTGGGATCTACATCAGGCATCACCTCATTCCATACTACCAATCCATTAGTCACTAAGAATACCATAACCACAGCAGGTACGATCGTCCAAATGATCTCTAACCTGTTGCTATGTGAGAAAAATACGCCCACTCTACCCTTTTTACTACGGTATTTGTATGTGAACCAGAATAAAGCGATATGAGTCAAGACAAATACGATACCCGTAAAAAACAGTGTAGTATTGAAGAGACTATCGATATCTCCACCATGCGCTGAGGCAGACACCCATGGTCCATAACCCAGCATATAATCTTTGTAATAGATAGCAGAAGCCACACAGAATAGTAAGAAAACTGCACAGAATACAAGTCCCCAAACTGCTTGGCTATTGGTAATCTTCTGCTTAGTAGCCTCTTCACCTCTAATCTTAGAGGTAAGATCAGAGACTCTACCGATCTGAACTACAACGACCGCAAAGAGTAATATTATTCCGACTATTAATAGACCGATCATATTAAATTTTTATACGTGGTGATGTAAACTTTCTGATAAATAAGGATCATTCTTAGGTACGAGTTTAGACTTCCCTAATGTTGCATAGAAGAAGTATAAGAATGCACACAAGAATCCAATAAAAGTGCCTATCTCAAGGAATCCCGGTAAAGAGAATCCTACCTCAAAGGCTGACGCTGCATGGTGACCCGCTTCTGCGACTCCATGTGCTGCTTCTCCGGCATGATCTGTTGAATCTTTTATGAGTGTAGCGGCATGTCCGCCATGATCGCCATGACTGGCTTCATGTCCGTGATCATGTCCATGACCCAATACTTCATGTGCCGTATGTAATGCTCCTGGCTTGATCATCAAAAAGAAATCTAACCAGTGTCCAAAAATGACGATAAGAGCCACAAATATGAGTGTACCAAACTTTCTCTTAGTATCGTTTCTCATCAAAATGAAAAACGGTAAGATGAAATTGATCACAAGATTAGCGTAGAACAACACTGGATAATGATCCTGTCTCGTCTTAAAATAAACTGTTTCCTCCCCTACGTTAGCATACCAGATCAACATATACTGTGAAAACCACAAGTACGTCCAGAAAATACTGAAGGCAAACATGAATTTACCCAGATCATGAAAATGCTCTAAGCTAACATTAGGATAGTATCCTTTAGACTTTAAGAATATGAGTATTAAGATGGTCATGGCAATCATGGATACAAATAGACTCGCTCCTGAGTACCAAGCGAACATCGTACTATACCAATGTGCATCTATAGACATCACCCACTGCCAGATTACCAGGCACAGTGAAAATCCCGCAATCGGCAAGAATGTCGCTGTCCAAAATCTATTCTTAAAGTGTTGATTATAATCTTTATCTCTATGCTCATCCTCATGAATAGACGTCTGTCTGATCTTATAAGCAAAGAAGAACCAAACTGCCACAATAACCACACTGACGAAATACCAGAAATTGTTGAGGAAGCTCGATTTGTGTTGTAGTATTTTATCACCTTCGACAGAAGAAGTATCTGCCCAGTGATACAGGTGATGGATATCAAATATCGTCCCAACAGCCAATAGTGCCATCAACACAAGTCCAACTATCAAGAACATACTCATGGATTCCCACACTCGCTTAAACACGATGAACCAGCCTCCCCATGCAGTAGTACATACTGAATAGAAGAACACTGCCATCAGCGATATCCCTGTAAAGAATACAGAGTTGTGTAGGAAATTAGTCCAAAATCGAGTGTGAAGCGCATCATCACCAATCCAAGTAAGCAACATACTTACCACACCCACCACAATACCGGCTAGGAGTAGGTTTCTTTGCTTATTAGATACTGTATATGTTGTCATCTGCATGTCTAATAATCTTTAGTGTGAATGATCGTGATCATCGGTTACATGATGTCCATCCGCCTCATGATGATCATCCGATCCATGATGAGACATATCTTCCTTAGCCATCGCATCTACCAATGTCGCTGCTGGCACTTCTATATTATTGAGCGTATTGATTTCCTCGTTATACGCTAATTTCAACTCTTTGGCCTGTAGTGATCTGATGTAATGTATCACCTGCCACCTTTCTTCATAAGACAGCTTATCATTATAGGCTCCCATCAGGTTTCTACCTTTCATGATGGCGTGATAATATCTCCCATTAGAAGCATTGAGAAATTCTTCTAATAAGAAGTTAGCTGGCTGTACTGGGTACTTACTACCATCTCTTACAAGGTATCCTGCACCATCTCCTTTGTCCCCGTGGCAAATGCCACAGTAAACATTGTATAACTCTTTAGCATCTGCTAAGCCCGCATCCGTAATAGGATATGGATTATTGATTATTTCAGCTATTGCACGAGCTCGCTCCTCTTCTGATTCACCGTAGTGATATATTGGATCTCCATTTGTAGTTCTGCGAGGCACTGTACCTGCTACTGGCAATCCAGGCTTAGCTCTTTCGTAATATTCATCTTCTGAGCCCCAAGTATTCTGGTAGTAGTAATTGTAGTAGTTGGCCTCATACGCAACGCTATGACCCATATCAGGCATATATTCACTGCCTGTACTATTCTTTCCTGGTTGCTGACACGCAAAGAGCAGCACCAAAGAGAAGTATAGGATGATATATTTTATATTCTTCATGATATTCTTCTCTTAGATAATTTTATTAGAGATCTCTGTCGCACCTGTCGCTTTCAAGAACTTCTCTGCATCAGCACTTGAGATATCGTGTGTATCAAATGCGATACAGAACTTATCATCAGTGATTCGATCGTGTAAAATAGGATTCTGCACACCAGGGCCTAATCCACATACTGTGTAAAATGTAACCACCATCCCAATGGCAGAAAACAATACTGTCAACTCAAATGTGATCGGAATAAACGCTGGAACGGACCAATATGGCTTGCCACCAAAAATAATCGGCCAATCCTGAGTGAAGATCCATGTCATCCCCAAGAACGCTGTCAAGGTACCGATGGCACCATAAATAAACCCTGCAATATGCAATCGGGACTCTTCTAATCCTAATATTGGATCAAGTCCATGCACTGGAAACGGTGTGTATACATCGTATATATCGAGATGATCTTTGTTAGCGATCTTGATGGCGTCCATCAAGTCCTCCTCATCGTCGTATAGTCCAAATATTACTTCTCTACTCTTGTTCATAATTAATGGTGTTCTGAATGAGCGTGATGATGAGTATCGTATATCTTACCTTGAGCTTCTGCCTCTTGGTAATCGTCTATAATGCCATCATGATGATCCGTATGTCCAGCTAAGTACTGGTCTCCAGAAGACTTCAATATTGACTTTATCTCTGCCACGGCAACCACTGGTGCCACTCTCGTAAAGAGCAAGTATAGCACTCCGAAGAATCCTAATGATCCTACGAATATTCCGATCTCCACCCACGTCGGTACGTAGTAGGACCAGCTTGATGGTAAGTAGTCTCTCGCAAGCGTCGTCGCAATAATTACGAATCGCTCAAACCACATACCGATATTGATGAATATCGACATGAAGAAGGTTACCCAGATGTTACGCCTCAATTTCTGTGACCAGAACAACTGCGGGGAAACTACATTACAGAACATCATACCGAAATATGACCAGTAATAAGGCCCAACAGCTCTATTAAAGAATGCAAACTGCTCGTAGATGTATCCAGAATACCAAGCGATGAATAGCTCAGTCAAATAGGCTACACCCACGATTGTACCCGTAACGAGTATTACCTTGTTCATAGACTCGATGTGCCCTATAGTGATATAGTTCTCAAGACTAAGAAGCTTACGAGTGATTAACATCAAGGTCTGCACCATAGCGAATCCCGAGAAGACTGCCCCTGCCACGAAGTATGGAGGGAAAATCGTCGTATGCCATCCCGGTATTACTGATGTGGCGAAATCAAAACTTACAATGGTGTGTACCGATAATACTAACGGTGTTGCTAATCCTGCCAATACTAAAGAGAGTGCCTCCCATCGCTGCCAGTGCTTAGCAGATCCTGTCCAACCAAAACTTAAGAAGCCGTATATACGCTTGCGTATACCTGAGGCTCGATCTCTCATCGTAGCAAAATCAGGTACTAATCCCGTATACCAGAATAATATCGATACGGTGAAATAGGTACTAATCGCAAATACATCCCATAGGAGCGGCGAGTTAAAGTTTGGCCATAACGACCCTCTTGTATTAGGATATGGAAATATGAATATGGCTAACCAGATCCGTCCCATGTGTATCAGCGGATAAAGTCCCGCACACATCACGGCAAATATGGTCATCGCCTCTGCGGCTCTGTTTACCCCGGTACGCCACTTCTGTCTGAATAGTAATAGAATCGCTGAGATCAAGGTACCTGCGTGACCGATCCCGATCCACCATACAAAGTTGGTGATATCCCAGCCCCAACCTACGGTTCTGTTCAAATCCCAAGTGCCGATACCGTGCCATACGGTCCACCCGATACAGAACACCATAAAACCCGCCAACAAGGCTGATACTCCAAATATGGCCAACCATGCAGCATCTGGAGCTCGTTCCGTTGGGCTGATCAAGTCCTCGGTAATGTCGTGGTACGACTTATTACCTTGTACTAATGGTTCTCTTAATGGACTTACTGTTGCACTCATAGGTTCAACTCTATATTTTTTAAGATAATTCTAATGATTCGTCTCTGTTATTCACCTTCATTGTGTAGGTGACAGAGGACTTCACATTAATTTCTTCTAAAACAATCATATTCAACGGTGACTCTAACTTGTCGTGAAAATCACCTTCCTTCATATTGGTATCACCAAATGTCAACGCTCCCGTAGGACATGCCATTTGACATGCAGATTTAATATCTCCGTCTCTCAATTGTCTGCCTTCGACCTTGGCAGTTAACTTACCTTCCTGAATCTTCTGTACACAGAAACTACACTTCTCAATAACTCCTCTTGATCTGACTGTAACGTCTGGATTGAGGACCATACGAGTTAAGTTATCAGCACCAAATGGCACGCTCTCTTCATTAACATTAACTTGATTACCAGGGAATAAATCCGCAGTAGTATAATCTAACCAGTTAAATCGTCTCACTTTATATGGACAGTTGTTAGCACAGTATCTCGTACCAATACATCTGTTATAAGTCATCTGATTGAGACCCTCGCTACTGTGGTTAGTCGCATTCACCGGACATACATTTTCGCATGGTGCATTATCACAGTGTTGGCACATCATCGGCTGATAGACCACATTTGGATTAGTGACATCGCCATAGTAGTATCTATCGATGCGCAACCATGCCATCTCTTGGTGGCGAGCGACTTGCTTCTTACCTACAACTGGGATATTGTTCTCTGCCATACAAGCGATCGTACATGCTCCACAGCCTGTACAAGCATTTAAGTCGACATGTAGTCCCCAATGGTGTCCTACTTCGTACTTATCCTTGCGGTATTCATCATATGGATATAGAGTCTCATCATTGAGGCCCTGGTGGTGCTCACGCTCATGGATTAAATCCTCAACGGCATGCTCGATATCATCGACATGTGTCTTTCTGATGATCGAACGACCTACGAGAGATCCCTGATAACCTGCGAAGATGTTGCCATACCCTGGTGCAAGAGCCGCTTCATCCGCATTGATCTCTTCTCCTTTTTTATTGTCAGCAGTTACACCCATAGTATGGTGATACTGCACGCTGCTATACCATTGTTCTTTACCAACTTTCTTAGATATCGTAACATCTGAAGCATGGTATGATGCTCGTCCGTCAACCATTCCTATGGCCCCATTGACGTTTACACCTATATTTCTTCCTGCTCCACCGACTTTATCGCGACCGTAGCCCAACGCTACCGATACAGTCCCAGGCATCTGTCCAAATTGCTGCACTACAGGTAGTGTATAGCTTGCATCACCCACTGTTACTTTGGCTAAATCTCCATCTTTAAGTCCATTGAAGCCCTTAAACTTCTTGACTCCATCAAATCCTACTGGTACTGCCAGGTAGTTACCCCAAGCACATCTCGTTACTGGGTCTGGCATCTCATGAAGCCATGGATTATTAGCATGGGTACCATTGCCGATAGTGATCGGCTCGGTAAATGATATTTCTATGTCGCTTGTTGATGCTTTTCCGATCGTACGTGTCGCAACGCCACTATCAAAAGTGAACGTCCCTGCAGAACTTCCACCGCCATATGAGAATACTCCATCGCTTAAGGACTGATCCCAAAAACTGTTGAAGCTCAAGTATTTGCTCTGGCTTCCAAAGAAAGACGACTGCCACGAAGACTTAAGGTATTCGTAGTATGGCTGATCTCCTTGAGGCGCCGCACCTGCCCATGCCAATAATGATAACTCGCCTTGTCGAGTAGAGAATAATGGGCTAATTGTAGGCTGAATCACACTTACTTGACCACGCTTTGCCTCAACATCACCCCAACTCTCTAAGTAGTGATGAATTGGTGCGACAGTGTCACATAGTGAAGTCGTATCATTAATATCGTATGATAGTGCTATAGATGTTTTTACTCCGTCAATCGCCTCTGCAAGTCCACCCAGGAATGAATATTCAAATACTGGATTACAGTTATTGAAGATTACGGCATCGACTGCACCACCCTTAATCTCTTGTACAAGCTTACCAAGCCCTTTCTCATCTCCTTGGCGCTGCAATGAAGCATTACTAAAAGATATTGTTGAGCCGTAACTGCCGACTGCGCTGTTAATCGCATTGATCAATAGTTGCTCCGAGGTATTGTTACTGGCACTAACTACAAGAGACTTGCCCGCATGACTGCTTAATTGTGCCGCAAGGCCGTCAAGAGATTTCTTAACTGCTGCATCCAACGCACTTGATCCGGCGTTTGCTCCAGTTACTTTCCCATATAGATATTTGATTGCCTCTCCTTGTTGGGATGGCTTCACCAATATTCTGTTATCTGCATTAGAGCCTGTCATTGACATCTGAGACTCCACCTGCACATGTTTTGAGATATGTGCGTGTTGTACATCATCAACTACTCTATTCTTAGCATATTGATGAGCATACTCTATCGGAGATATCCATGTCCCTAAGAAATCAGCATTGAAGCTGACGATTAAGTCTGCTTTGTCAAAGTGATAGTTAGGTATGACTCGATCTCCAAAAGACTGCTCATTCGCTTCGAGCATCGCCGCCGATGATACTGGATCATATTCGACTAACTCTACGTTGCCATATTTGGCAGAAAAATCTGCCATCGCTCGGCGAGCAGTAGGGCTGATTACTGTATGCGAGACGATCCGGATCCCTCGTGACGAGTTCAACGCTGCCATCACCTTGCTATCGAGGTCATCCCAAGATACGCCCTCTCCTCCGATTGTAGGATTCTTCAACCTATTCGTGTCATACAGACTCAATACAGATGCCTGCACTCTTGCAGAAGTACCGCCATGTGTCATAGATGACATGTCGTTTCCTTCAACTTTGATAGGTCTTCCTTCTCTCGTTTTCACGAGTACTGGGCAAGACTCTCCTCCGCTGACATATGTCGACGCATAATACGTGGCTACACCAGGAACGATCTCCTCAGGCTTGATCACATATGGGATCGCCCTCTTGACTGGGATATCACAGCCCGCAGCTACGGTAGCAGCACCCACTCCAAAACCCAACATTTTTAGGAAATCTCTTCTATTTCCGCCCATGTCTTGTACAGCCTCGGATTCACCGAGACTCTCGACTAAAGATGGATTTTGGATTTCACTTTGGGCACTCTTGATAAAGTCTTCATCTCTATTCAAGTCTTTCTCCCCTACCCAAATATCACCGAACTCTTGTTTCATACTCATGATCTACTCTGATATATGATTGTTAATAGTGGCACTTTTGACATTCCAATCCACCGATATCTTCCACTGTTATTTTCTCTTTCTCTCCAGATGCTAACTGCTCATGATAGAGCTCATAATTAGCATAGTATTCATTGCCTTCAAAATTCACTTCTGTCTCTCTGTGGCAGTTGATACACCAACCCATACTTAATGGGGCATACTGTGACACCACGTCCATCTCTTCAACTTTACCATGACAAGTCTGACATTCTACCTCTCCAGCCACTACGTGCTGAGCATGATTGAAATAGACATGATCTGGTAGGTTATGTATTCTCTCCCACTCGATTGGGCCTTGTATCTCTTTCTTCTGTTCATTCGTCAGAGAACTTACGAGTCCCTCCATTTGTCTGGCGACTTCTTTTGTTCCCTTTCTGTCTAGCTTGTTAATTCCATTATCTAACAAGTACTGATCGGTGATCCATTTGGTATAGATCTCTTTGACCTTATCCTGAGACAACTTTTCATAGTCTTTGATATACGTACTGTTAGAAGGATCATATCCCACTGAGGCATATATCTTAGTCAACTCCTCTGTTCCGAAATTGGTGCCATTCTTAATCGCACTGTGGCAATTCATACAGGTATTAGTCGCAGGGATCACAGCATGCTTGGAGCGTCTGGCTCCATCATGGCAATATTGACAGTCGATACCATTTTCTCCAGCATGTATGGCATGCGAGAAATTGATCGGCTGATCTGGCTCATAGCCCTGCTGCCTCCCGAGATGAATGGCATTAGTCACGGTAGTATAGCCACCGAATATTATAGCTGCTAATATAAGCAGACTGACTACTGGCTTAGAGAATATTCTTCTCAACAGTGGTTTTTCAACAAAGACTTCATTGCCTTTGGCAGCGACGAGCTTGTTAAGGCCACTGATATAATTCATTAATATGAGTGCTAGCGCTCCTAACGCTGCAAATAGTATCCAATATAACCAAGAGTAATTACCTCCACTATCACCTGATCCTCCAGTACCGCCTCCACCATTATCGGCAACAACAGGTACCGCAGTTGCCACTGCATTAATATGAAGTATTATGGACTCAATATCTTCATCGGTTAGATTCGGCCATGCAGTCATTATCGATTTATACTCATTCCATAATTCTACCGCTCGAGGATGACCAGCATTGATCATGGCTTGGCTATTTCTGATCCATCCATATAGGTCTTCTCTTGGATAATCTGCCCATCGCTCTTCCAATCCTGCTAATGCTGGACCCGTGCTGAGGGTTTTCATATCCTTAGCATGACATGTGGCACAGTAATTTCTAAAAAGTGTCTTACCCTCCTCTTCAGATGGCTGCGCCCATGCTAACTGGAAACAAAGCAAAAAACATCCGATTAAGCCGACCTTTACATGTTTTAGACTCATTGTTTATCTTTTTCTACTGTTTGAGGGCATTATCATCTAAAATTTGCCGCAAAATTAACCCTCGAACCTTATATATTACAACATACATGATTGACCATTTTTATTCAGACTCAATACAAATAACTTATACCGACACCGCCGCTTTGATATGTGGGTGAGGATCATAATTAATTAACTTGAAGTCTTCATATCTAAAATCTTCTATATTCTTAATCTCTGGGTTGATTTTCATCTGTGGCAATGCGCGCTCTTGACGAGTCAACTGCAATCGAGCCTGCTCTATATGATTACTATATAAGTGCACATCCCCAAACGAGTGTACGAACTCACCATACTCCAGATCACACACCTGTGCTATCATCATCGTCAGCAGTGCATAGGAGGCGATATTAAATGGTACTCCTAAAAATGTGTCAGCCGATCGCTGATACAGCTGACAAGACAGCTTCCCGTCCGCTACATAAAATTGAAAGAGGCAATGACATGGCATCAAGGCCATATCGCCTAATTCTCCTACATTCCATGCACTTACAATAATCCTACGAGAGTTAGGATTGGTTTTAATCATGTCGATAACCTGGCTGAGCTGATCAATCACACTGCCATCTGTGGTCTCCCATCTACGCCACTGCTTACCGTATACTGGACCGAGATCTCCATCTTCCCGAGCCCAATCATCCCATATCTTGACCTTATTATCTTGTAGATACTTAACATTGGTATCACCCATGATGAACCAGAGTAGCTCATGTATAATAGATCGCAAGTGTAATTTCTTAGTGGTGAGAAGGGGGAAGCCTTGTTGTAGGTCAAATCTCATCTGATAGCCAAAGCAGCTGATCGTGCCAGTGCCGGTTCTATCTCCTTTAGAAGTGCCATTATCCAGAATATGCCTTAACAGGTCATGATACTGCTTCATTCTCGCGCTTGTTGCGCAAATATGATATAAATAATTTATATATATGATCTATTCGATATGTATTCACTCTGCAATATTACTATACGATGTGATGTCAATCAGTAATGTTGATCTATCGCCCGAACAGTCCCCGATGATATATGGCAGAGCACTGCGATAATGATTAGAAATTAGTGAAATTGGATTGGAAGGCCGATCTCCCGTTTTCGTACTTTAAGAAATCACTGAAAGGCGCAGAAGACACTCCGATGAAAAAGGTGAACGTATCCGCTGAAGGTTGCCAACTCAGCCTCATATTCCAACAGTGCAGTTGACGAGTGAGAGAAAATGAAGGATACACAAACTGGTTTTCTATAAAGTTGTACGACAAGTTACCTACAGACATACCCCATTTATCTGTCAGCGGAATGTTACCAGTAGTCATCTGAATACTGTGGGTCTGCACCCGCCACTCATTGTCATTGATTGTTCCTCTATTGCCAAATAAGAAAACATGCCTGAATCGTGCATTCTCAAACCAAGAGAACAACTCTGGATCACCATGAGTATTTCTGTTTCTTTCTCTGCTGCGACTCGGTGGATCTCCGCCATATATAAGGAGATCTCTCAAGTCACTCAATGAAAAATTAGTCGCCAAATTGATAGAGAAATTTTCAACCCGTACCAGTCTTCTGCGGTCAGACCATACTGTTGTATTTATACGCCGCCCTTGTGCATTCTCAATATATGGATCGAGTGTGCCACTGATCGACAAGGTGGTAATATTCCGGAATATATTAGTATTGGCCCTAAGATTTACCGTGGACCATTGCAAAGTATCAGCCTGGAGATTGTAGTTTCCATTAAGAGTCAATGAGTTGAATATTGTGAATTTCTTCTCAGTGCTATCTTTCTTGCTATAGTATTTCCCCTCAATGGTACTTGCAAGGCCGTAGTTAATCTGTCCTCCACCTTGTTGTAGGTTTCCTACAGTAAACAAGTTCTCACTCTCAAGGTCTGAGAAATTAGTGATGATTTCTCTGCCATTAAAGGGGTTGAAACTGATCTGCTCGTCTACTGATATATCCGGATTGGGATCAAAGATCTCCCGTCGATCCTCTGTAGATGGTGAAAAACTCAGCCCTAATGATGGCCTGAGCTGATGTCTAAATCCCCGGAAGAATCCTTTTTTGAATTGTA
>CAZJTO010000020.1:0-2616 GCA_964548935.1 uncultured Saprospiraceae bacterium | reverse complement strand
AATGATGGCCTGAGCTGATGTCTAAATCCCCGGAAGAATCCTTTTTTGAATTGTATGGTACTAAATACGGTGGTCGTTAGATCAGCACCAACAGATACATTTCTTAATGGCTCAAATCCAGATCTAATCCCACTCTCAACTTCACCCTCATCATCAAATCTCAACTCACGTCGCTGCAAGAACCATAACTCTTCGTAGTCGATGTTGGTGTTAAAATTAAAATGCTCAAATAGACTGTATGACGCCGCCACATCAACATCGTGCGAAACCCCTCCTCTAAACAAGCCTAAAGTCTCACTAGAAAACAAGGTCGTATCAGTTGTCACCAGAGAGTTCTCAAACTGACCATCATACTGGACATTAATCTTTTCAAACCATTTATCATTAGCTGAGGATGTCTTCGGAGTATTAAATGGAAATATCCTACTCATCCGCAATTGAACGTCAGGCAGCGTAAAGGAAATACTCCGATTGAGGGTGTTTTGACTATGTCGTATAGCCGTATTAAAAGTCCAATTTTCTGATATCCTATAACTATAATTAAAGTTAGAGTTTATCTGACTGTTTAATTGAGATTGCGCATCCTCGTTCGTCCGCCTATCGTGATCATTAAGCGTAAATCGCAATGAGCCTCCGATCGTCCGGTATGGATGCGCTTTAGTATCCTGCCTATGATTAATTGCGAAACTGAAGGAGCTCTGAACACTGGGGTCAAGCTCATTGAATACATCTAAGAGTTGACGAGAGAACTCAAAATCAACTACACCTGTATACTTATATCTCTTTTTATAATTGGAATTAAGATTTAATACCCATGATCCGCGGGCATACAATTCTGATCTGAGCGCTACGTCGAAATAATCGTTGACAGCAAAATAATATCCTAAGCCCCTTATCCCTAAGCCCAGATTTGGATCTCTCCGAATCGGATCCTCTGGATAAATCAGACCTGATGAAGCATTATTGAGATTTAAAAGCGGCACAAATGCAAATGGTGCCACTATGGGTGTCGGGATTCCTGCCAGCTCCAAGTTGGCCGGCCCAATAACCGCCAACCGATTAGGCACGAACTTGAGTTTAGTAGTGCGAATCCCCCAATGCGGATGCTCAAGGTTACAACTTGTAATCAGGGCATTACGATTGTATATCACATCATCAATATGGAGGCTATCATCCTCCGCTTTAACAAACTTGGTAACAGCACCGTGGATATAGAGGTCATTTTGAACGATGTTGGCACCATATATCAATCCTTTCTGACTATCAGTATTAAACAGGATTTCATCAGCAGCCGCATTCTGCTCGCCAGACTTAAATTGGGCCTTAGGAGATCTTTTATCTCTTCTATACGCACGGATATTATTAGTATTGAAATTTAGAATAATATAGTCCGCGGTCACTTCATAATCTGTGTAGCGCACATAAGCCTCGCCATAGAGATGAGCTTCTTGATTAACAATATCCAGAAAATTGGAATCTACAGCGCCATATTCTACCCCGTCACTAGTGGTCCCTGAAATACCTGAGGGACCTCCTGCATCGAATGCATCAACACCTATAGTAGGCGTGATTTCTTGTAATTCGGGCTCAACACCGATTCTAAGATCAGGCGTGATATTCGTATCTATTAATAAACTATCTGAAGTTGCTTGAATGATCTCCGGAACCGCAGAAGTGTCTAAGACCTGTGCAAATAACAACGATGGCGCCAAAATGGCACTAACGATTATGACATACCTGATCAATGATCCTTCAAACATTATTGGGTAATACGATTATAAGCTGGCGCCGTCGAAACTCTTATAAAAGTCGCTCATTTTATGGTACTATCTGAAAATCAAACTGTTATTAGCAAGATATTAACGAATAGTGTCTTAACGCCGTTGCTTAGTATTAGAGCATATCAGACAATTTCTAAGCCATATTGCACTAAAAATGACATAATGCGTTCTATCGAAGTAAACCCAGCTTATCTTTTCATGTTGAATGGGTGTCATATGGGACATATGAATCATCAGTTATGCCTATCTGATTACAAATAATAGTTATCATCAGTAATAGGTTAATTTCGAAAAATTAATTTTGCAGCGCAATTCACATAGATATGTCAAAAGAGCTAATTATTGGAGCAGTAAGTATCATCGCCATAGCGTTGTTTTTGTGGGGTTATCAATTCGTGAAGGGTAAAAACATTCTTGGCAAGGTTCAGACGTTTACCACGACCTATGACAATGTCGAAGGTCTGAAAATGGCTGCTCCTGTCGAAATCAATGGATATGTAGTAGGCTCGGTATCTAAGATAGCGTTGAACCCTAAGGAAGCTAAGAGCATGATGATCACGTTTGATGTGCAAGGTGATTGGAAATTACCTCGCAATACGATTGCAAGATTGTCAGCAGATAACAGCTTGGTAGGATCCAAAAAAATCATCTTGGATTTTGATGAAGTGTGCCAAACCGACTGTGCTAAAACTGGAGACTATCTCGAGCCAGGATATAGAAGCATGCTGGAGTCCATCATCGGGACAGATGATCTACGTAATAAGCTAGGCACGATACGCGAAGAAACTTCTCCAATTCTCGATTCTGTCTTAATGAAACTATCCGATCCAAATGC
>CAZJTO010000019.1:0-19827 GCA_964548935.1 uncultured Saprospiraceae bacterium | reverse complement strand
TTTTACTGTCTGCATTTCCTCTGGTTTACTACTTGCTATGTAGAGCGTCAATGCCATTCATACCCAACTTCTTCGGTTTTATGCTCAATGGCTCTTTCTAAGATTTGTATTCCTGATTTAAGGACTCTGACCTCTTGTTCTTTTTGTTCTAAGCGTTTTTGGTTAGTGACATAGCCTTGTACAAGGAGTTCTTTAAGTTTAGAGGTTGCCCAGACTCTGAATTGTGTTGCTTGGCGCGATTTGATTCTGTAACCAATTGATATGATGGCATCCAAATTGTAGTGCTTCTGCCTTCTTTTGACCTTTCTTTTGCCCTCTTGTTGAACTTGTAAGAATTCCTTACAAGTTGAGATTTCTCTTAATTCACCCTCTGAAAAGACTGCTTTCAGATGCATTGTAATGTTTTGAGTAGTAGTATCATATAACTCTGACATCTGTTTTTGAGTTAACCATACAGTTTCCCCTTCAAGTTGGACTGTCAACTCGATTTGATTATTCGAATCTTCATATATGACTATCTCACTCATTTATTCAGTTAACTAAACGATCTAAGAAGATTCACTTTAACATCACTTGATTGAGATCCACACTCAACATCCTTCGACTAATTCACTAATCTACGCTGCCAACCTCCTAATAATCACATCCACCCGTCTATTGTGGAGTTTGCCCTGCAAGGTCTCATTGGAGAAGTTGGGATTCTCTTCACCATGATCATATTGGAAGATCGTTTCTTCTTCAATCAAGAGCTCCCTAAGGATGTCTTTTACAGCCTCGCACCTAAAATGAGAAAGTCGCCTGTTATAGACCATGCTTCCAATGTTATCGGTATGACCATGTACTTCGATCTGGTAACCGACAAGATCTTCAATGTCATTGATGAAGTCGATTAGTTCAACTTTCTGATCATAATCTATATAGTAGCTCCCTCCACCAAAGTAGATGCTCATGATGCGATCCTCATGTGAAGGGTTCTGAGCAGGCAGAGCCGATAGGAGGCTTGCTGAGATAGCTAATATCAAGCACAGGCGGTACAGCATATCATGAATATAATTCAAAACCGCTTCCGATGTATCTAAAAGTTAGCGTCTTTGTCACGGAGATATGAGTTCACTGCGCACTAGCCAGTTGCAAGCTACTTTCTTTAAGAGGAACATCTATATAACTATTCTGACCTAAGCGTATCGGGATATGCGTCTTGCCCTGATTTAGAAATCTGAAGTGTGCCGCATCTGCCGTCGCCAGTACCAGACGCATCTTGTATCCAGCAGGGATGAGAAATGATGTCGGCAGAAGATCCAAGCGCATCTGAAGATTTGAGCGATCAGAGTGTCTGCTATCATCGCTGCGATGGTAGCTAGCTTGAGGGACAACATCGGTATAGTGCGGATTTTGATTGTGGGTTGAGTGAATGCCATTCATCCGACCTTCGGTCATATAGCTTACATCCCCCTGAGGAGAGACCAGCTCTAAGTATGCGATTAGGGCGGCATCCCGATGACTTTGTTCCAACTCAATACTCAGTACAGTATGCCCGGTCATCTCCATATTGTTAGCAAATACAGGGGTTTCAAATAGGGTCAATCTCTTATCTCGTTCTTTGCGGTCAGGATATAGGGGTGGGGTGGCGCTGGCTGCTGCAAGGGCCTCCCATCGAGTAGTCGTTCCAGCAGAAGTAGTTGAGTCTACAGCGACAGTAAGCTGGCCTTCGCCAGGGTCAGTTGAGAGCGCTGCATTCTGATCAAGATATAATCTGCTGCTCGTCAGTCCCTCAGGTGGCCACACATCGGATGTCTGCCACTCTTCGGCGAGTTGAGTAAAGAAGTGGACTCGTGATAGTGTATCGAGGGCTGAGTTGATACCCATGAGGTGATAATCAAAAAACCTCAACACCTCGTTGATATGCACAAAGCCAGTGCTGCCTGGATCTGCTGGTGAGGCATTCTTGCCGCCACCATGATCCCATGGCCCGATCGTCAATCTGCTATGCGGACTGTTGCTATTCAAAAATCGCCTGATCGCAGCGTGCTGATATCCGCCGTCATACCATCCGCTGTAAGCATAAGTCGGAACGGCTGACTCCTTCAACATAACATGAGGGCTGATCTCGTCAATACTCTCTAAGCCCAATGCCACAATCGGGTCATCTCGATAGATCAACTTGCGAGCGTGTTCATGAACATTTACGTTGGAGGTATGATCTTCTTTAGCCTGTTTAAACCTGCGCTTCTCTCCTTTGATCCGTGCTACTCCCTTGACTGCTGCCTTAATGAGGAGATTTGACACGGGCGCTTTATCTTGATCCAAGACCTCATTGAGATTCTGCCATTCTCTCAGATAAAACTCATGATAGACGCCACCGGGAAAAACCAGATCCTCGTAGAGGTCATATGGCCCAAACATGGGCATATGAGCTTTGATAGCAGGATGACCCGACGCCACCGCCACATCTGCCGTGATCGCTGAAAAGGATATCCCTATCGTTCCTAGCTGACCATCCGACCAGTACTGTGCAATGATCCAATCAATTAGTTCGTGGGCATCGAGTCTTTCACGGGCGCCAAATGGCACTTCCCATGTCCCTGTGGAAGCGCCCGATCCCCGTATATCAACGGCAACTACGGCATAGCCTCGTTCGACTAATCCTCTGATATAGGTGCCAGCAGGATTAACGCTGAGCTCATCGACAAAGAGTGAAAATGGAAAGTTGATACCAATAGATCTCCAATATTTGGTTTGATAGAGTATAGTGGAAAATCGTTCATCTGCTGATCCCTCGGGGAGGTAGATATCTACGGCCAGTGCAACACCATCTGAAACCGTGATATACTGACTCTGTTTGGTAAATGATCGCTTCGCCTCGGTGATCTCGTATGCAGGAAACTGTTGAGATGAACGATCACTAGTAGAGACATCGGACGGGGAGCAACTGAGTAGCATAAGCAGAAGCGCCAATGCTACAATACATTCTATAGGCAATAGCTTCACAGCATTAAATCTAAGGCAATTGGATCCTCGACGCACGCTCAGCAAATACAGACTGTACTACATGTCGGACGTACAGCCATATCGATCTAATTCCCTTCTAATGAAAGCTATATCTAATTACTCAGATCTACTGTCCTCTCACAACCCCAACACCTCAACACCTTGCTCAAATATGATATCTACAGGTATGCCTGCCTCAGCCAACTTATCAAGGTCTCCCTGTAGTCCTGGGCGAATTACCGCCGAGGTTTGTACTAATGTGGAGACTTCATCATAGTTGCCATCACCTTGTAGGGTAAGGATCAATTGCGACAATGCATCCATAGCTTTTTCAAAATTCTCTTTATTGACTTTGTATTTGCCAGTCTCTGGAGACTGTTCAAAAGCACCTTGCTCGTTGAAGAAATTGAATCGGATCATATTGGCTTTGCCATGTGCTGATGATGCCCCAAATCTCACTGATCTAAAAATCGAGGTCATAAAAGTGACATAGTAATCCATCAGGTCGGCGGTAAGCTCACCACGATCATGCAGCTGCCGGATCATATATAGGCCGAGCATATCAGCTTTGCCTTCTTCTATGGCGGAGGCATGTTCTTTGAGAGCTTTGCGCACTGTCCCTTGACCGTTGATCGTATTCTTGATGCCCAGACCGTGAGCCACTTCGTGAAACATTGTATTGGAAAAGAATGCATCGAAAGTGATATGCCCACGCTGGCTGTCATCTACGAGCTGATCTGCGATCGGAATCAATATCTTGTCAAATTTGGCCTGCATAGCATTCTTCAACTGCAATCGGCGTGTGCCCTTTGCTAACTGGACTTCTTCGTCGTTGGGTAGGTTGATCGCTATGGTTTTGCTACCAGAGTTGCAATCGCCAGCGTAGTAGATGACATCGTAAGCATTGAGTTCGGTATCGGTCCCTGGAGATTCTGTTTTATAGGCTGCCGGTACAGGTAGTCCTTTCTGAAGATCGGGGAGGAATGCCGCATATTTTGCTAAGCGCTGACTCCACTCGAGATCCTTGACCAGTACATACGCTTCATGCGCTGCCTTATATCCATAGAGCTGATCTTCATAAGTTTCTATAGGACCGATCACCACATCTATCTGGTTGCTCTTCATATCGAGCCATGCCATATCGCTGGCTTGGTAATCATCAGAAGTGATGGCCGCAGCTCTCAGGGTGAGGTAGTTTTTGAGTCCATCATCTTCGGCCAGTTCCGCTGCCTCCAACAATAGTTTAGATACTGCTTTGACTTCCTTGGCAAATTGCTTGTGGAAGGGTACACTCATGAGTTGGCCCTGGTCATCTCGACGGATATAGGTGTATAGATCAGCCTTGTCTGCAAGGGGGGAAGCTTCAAATTCTTCTTTGGTCATATCTTCGGGGTAGTAGTTGGCGCCGGCTGGTTTAGTAGGAGTCCCATCGATAAAGGCCACATTACCATTCAACCTATCCCATGGTCCGTAATTGATCATAGCGAATGCCTTCTGATCCGCACCGTCTACGGTTGATAAGAAATCCTCCTTTGAGCCGTAGGCATCATACCAAAAGAGATCATCCATATAGCTTGCTGCCTCGATCAGGATTTTGATCATCTTCTGTTGATTGGCAGACAGTTGAGAGAGGTCTGTGGTCAGTTTAAATGGAGTGTACTTACTCAATAGTTCTTGTGTGGGAGTGGATGGCGTTTGGCCCCAATCATAGAGTTCCGTTAGCGTAGTCTCAGCAGTGTCCTGAGGAGTTGCTGTATCTGTGGTTTGACATGCACTGATGAGTACAACAGCGGCGAAGATGAAAAGCAATTCGTTGTGTAGCATGATAGTTCTGTTTAATTGTTCGACACTACAATTTACGTATTCGATACGCTATAAAATAATCTGGTCTATGCTGTCAATCCCATTGACATAATATCAAAGCGTATTATTTAGCTAGTGCTGCCTGCAAGTTGCTTTTTGTCAGTGGTATATCGAGAAAGCTGTTTTCTCCACATATGATAGGGATGTGTGTCTTCTGCTGATTTAAAAATCTGAAGTGGGCAGCATCGGTAGTGGCAAGCACAAGTCGAATCTTGCCTGGCACCATGTTCCGATGCCAAATGTCCCTTATCCTTCTTCTGATTGGAGCTTCTCAATAATTGCCTCTTTTACGTATTGATTAAGTGTTTTGCCCTTTAATGTGGCGTTTTGAAACAATTGAGAATGAAGTTCTGGATTAAGCCTGACGTTGAATGAACCTTTAAAAGATTTAAATACTTCTTTTCCTGCTGTTTCACAAAGTTCTAAGTAGTCTTCTACTGCCTCTTTAAATGCCCTTTTAAGTTTGTTTACGGTTTCTCCTTCAAAGGTGATTAAATCATTAATTCCTTCGATCTTTCCGAAAAACACTTCATCCTCACTTGAGAAGTGTACTGTTCCAATAAATTCTTTATGCTTCAATTTATCTGTCATAACAAGCCTTGTTTTTCTAATTCATTAATTATGTAAACTCTGATATACCTTTTGATTTCATTACCAGGATGAGGTTTGTGGAGTCTGATAATATGCAAAGTAGCTTCATTGATATATGCTTTTCTAGATCCTGAAGTCTTTCCTGTCTTCCTCTCTATGTATCCTAATTTGCCGAGTAAGTACTCTAATTCGTCGAAGGTAAAGGCCTGTTGGAGATTTAGAAGTTTGGCAATAACTTTCTGCAACTTACTCATAGTCGCAAAGGTATGTCATAAAACTAAGAAATGTAACTGTTGTTCAGTTGCTCGATTTCGTTCATAGATTGGGGTGTTCCGAAGACTTTAAAATCCCCTGTTCTACTGTCCTAATCACCGACCTGACCATATTGCTTTTGGACATTTCTCCCCATGATATCAGGGACATAAATCGATTGTCCTTATAGTTGAGTGTTTTCATGATCTGCTTGACGCTAAGACCTTTGTTGTACTGCTCGGCTACCTTGCCATAGAAGTCTTCGAGGAAATTGAGTTTGTTTCTAAGCCTACTCTTTGGGTCGGACATGACGGGTTGATGGTTGCAAAACATCTTGCTAAAGTCTAATTCGAGCAACCTGCGAATGGAGTGAATTTGGTCTCCTATGATCTCATCGCGCATGAACATCTTGATGTAGTCATGGACGAATATATCTCCCGAAAACAGCCATCCCTCATTGGATTCATACAAGCTCACCTGATCGATCGCATGACCCGGAGTTGGGATAATCTCAAATCTGTATTGTGAGGTCTCAATCACATCCGATTCAAAGGGTTTGATGTCTGCCGTCTTAAAGGATCCCCATGTCATCCAACGTCCAAAATCTACTCTGAACGGGATAGTCATCTTTTCACAGCACAATGACGATCCATAAGCGGGTATTGACTTGGCCTTCTT
This sequence comes from uncultured Saprospiraceae bacterium, assembly GCA_964548935.1. Lineage (GTDB taxonomy): Bacteria > Bacteroidota > Bacteroidia > Chitinophagales > Saprospiraceae > GYS-P2D. The sequence goes on along the minus strand of CAZJTO010000019.1, from coordinate 13,455 downwards.
GATGGCTTCTACATTGCCACTGTGGTCTTCATGGTGATGGGTCAGTACGATCTGATCGATATGTTCAGATTCGATTGCTTGAAGGAAGGCTTGCTCCGCTCTTGCCTGTCCTGTATCTACCAGGAGTCCGTCAATCAGAAAGCAGTAGACGAACATCTGAGGCTTACCGAATACATTACTCCCAAGTTTCCAAGCCTTGACAGGCCCAAAGGAAGTGGGATCAATAGTTACCACTCCAACACTATTTTGCCGAAGTGCTTGCCGCTCTCTTGATATCGGAATGCCTCGACGAGCTGATCAAAGCCAAAGCTTTTGTCGATAATCGGCTTGATGCCCGTGGCATTGATCCCATCGATCATGGCGACTTGCATCTGCCTGCTGCCGACAGCTATGCCTTCCATCTTAATGAACTTAAAGAACAGCTTGGGGAAGGTAATTTCTCCCTTGCGTCCACCGCTTAAGATGCCGATAGAGATGATCTTACCACCAAAGCCTGCTGCCTCGATGGATTGCTTCATGGTCGATCCACCGCCAGCATCTAAGGTGAGATCAATGCCGCCAGATTTTTTGAAGATGGTTTTGCCCCATCTCTCGTCCTCTTTATAGTTGACTACATCTACGCAGCCCATCTCTTTTAATCGTTCCGCTTTAGCGGGACTGGAGGTGGTAGCATATACTTGTGCTCCTGCCGCCATCGCCATCTGTAGACCCAGCATCGACATTCCTCCAGTACCTTGGATCAATACCTTCTGTCCTGACATCAATCCACCGGTATGGGTTAGGCCATTCCATGCTGTGAGCCCAGCACAGGGTAGGGTGGCCGCCTCGGCATAAGTATAGCCTTCGGGAATGGGTGTGACGGACCGGGCCGATATAGCTGACATCTCACAGAGATATCCATCGATTGTTTCACCCGATACACCAGCTATTTTCATCAAAGAAGGGCTTCCTTCAGCCCAGCCTGGAAAAAACATCGACATCACCCGATCGCCGACTTTATAGTCCATCACGTCGGGCCCCACTTCTATCACTTCTCCAGCGCCATCGGACATGGGGATGCGTCCTGACATAACCGGTATAGCACCAGTGGCGACGAGATAATCGTGATAATTGAGGGAGGTAGCATGCCATCGGACTACGACCTCGCCAGATTTGGGAGTAGGATCTTTTTTCTCAATAAGTTCTAGCTTGTCTAAGCCACCTGATTGTACAGTAATTGCCTTCATATCTGAGGAGTTTCATTCACCTCTAATATCCAAGTATAGGCATAGTTTGAAGCATTTTTAATTGTCGGAATTGAATCATAAAGTCAGCTTCAATTGAATATGAATCAACCCGTTTCGGCATTCGTAGGAGAAAGTTCATGGTATTGTAGACTATCTCATTAGTTCTCAGACTATCAATTGTTGCTCTTCAATCAATTATTCAGATCGCCTACGATGATTAAGAATACATCGTTCACTTCTCCATCTACTATTGTGCCTTCTTCAAATGTCAGCGAAGTCTGATCAGAGGATAACTCTAATGAATTGACCGGCTGAGTAATCTGACTTTCAGTAGCGATTTTCACTTTTGTTGGAATCTCAGTGTCTATGCCAACTATAATTCTGGCCATATTGATAATGTCATCCGTGCTGATGACAAGATCACTATTAAAGTCAGCGGATAGAGCTTGTCCATACGACTCAAACCCTTCATCCATAGCTCTCATGGCTAACACCATATCCAAAGTAGTTGTGTGAAGAAGAGCCGGAATATCCGAGGATATCTCAAGTGTGTTCATTCCAGGATTGACTTGATCAATATCTATAGAATACAAACATTCATCTTGGGATAGTTCTGCAGAAGAGTTGAGTGTCAGGGTAACATCTTGACAGATGTCTTCTTCAATAATTGCATTAAATAATACTTGTGCAGATGTCATGCTCGAAATTGCACAAGTGAATAGGATTAGATGTAAACATTTCATTTTTCTAAGTTTTAAAATTTGTAATAATAACCGAGGCTTATTCCGAGCCCGTCAAAGGATTTTTCAATAGGTGCTGTCGGAGTATAGTTGTTCGATAATGCGCGTCTATAGTTTATGATGAACCGGAGATTCCAGTGTTCCGAAAATTGATATTGATAACTCAAGCGTGCCAGAGCATTTAGCCCATTGGTCCCAAGTCTATCTTCTGTGTCAGTATCGAGATCATAGAAGCCACCATCTCTATTTGGTTCTGAGCCAGAAATACTGGCGGCGATGACCTTTTCTAGTCCAAGGCCTAGTCCGATTCTGGAGCTTTTACCCAGACTTGTGTTATAGTTAAGCACAACAGGCACGGTAAAAACTAATCGATCTGTAAAAGCATAGGTTCTGGTATTAACGATAGTCGTTCTGATAGCGGTACCTATCAGTATCGTATCCATGCCGGTCTCTGTCTGAGTGGGCATCTCATAATTTAAAAGTGTGTCAAGAACTGATGTTTCAGTCTCATTAAAAAATTGATCCTGAGCAAATGATACCTGTAAACCGGAAAGTATAGACCAGTTATCATTGAGGTCATACTCAAGCTCGATGCCCGCCCGATATCTGGGACTTTCGGTTTCGGAGTCCTGACGCTGTTCTAAGACGGAAGCATAAGAATCGTCACTAAGATCATATCGGGGATTCAATGATTCATAGCCGATGATAAGTCCTATCGATAATCGATTGTCCTGGTCAATGAGGTCTTCAGAGCTGTCAAGGTCACTTAATAGGATGGGAAGAGCTCGCTCATGGTTGAGTTGAAAACCCAGGGGAGGAATAGCCTCCAATTTATCAAGATTGGACGCCTCAGCAGGATAATTTACGTGCTCTAATTCCTCGGTAGTGATGCTCGTGTTAGTTAACTGCTCAAAAACCTGAGGTGCTGATACAATGGTGCTTGACCTCGCCGGAGAAGAGGAAAAAGATGACTCTGCAATCACGCTTCTATTCTGCACTTGTGACATGGATACATGGTCCGTTTGCTGGTTGAAGTCTCTTGTGTGCGTTTGGCGCGCATTTCTGGATACTTCAACTCCTTGCTCCTCCATAGATTCATCATTATTACCCTCCTCTTTTTCCAGCTCAAAATCAACAATTGATGGTATGGTATTATGCAAGGCGACTTGCTCTTGAACTATGGCAGGCTCCGTCTGATCCTTTCCTCGATATAGGAAGAAAACCATGCTTCCTAATAATAGCGGTAGAAGAAAGAAAATCGCCCTCTTGCGCTTGCGATCGGGTTGAGGTAGCTGGGTCTCTATAGCAGACCACATCTCTTCATTAGGAGTGTACCCAGTAGAGTGATTTTCAAACTTTTCTCTTAGCAGCCTGTGTAAGTTATTTTCCTTCATAGTACGCTTTCTTTGTTTTGAGTAAGCATTTTTCGGAATGCCTTCCTCGCATTGGTTAAATGCACTCTGGATGTAGATTCTGCAATGTTCATGATCTTCGCTATTTCAGCGTGTTTGTATCCCTCTAACACATACATTTTGAATACTTCTCGAGGTCCGAGGGGAATGACTTCGAGCCCTGTCAATATCTCATCGCAAGAAAGCTTGTCTAATACGGTACTTTCGATTTTTATATTCAAATGTTCAACATGGTCTGGCCATTGAGACTCTTTGCTCCTATGTGATCGCACTTTCCAGGCTTCCCTGATCGCAATCACTTTTAACCAAGCTTCAAATCTTCCATCGTGTTTGTACTTAGCCAATGCGATGAATATGGCGATCCAAGCATTCTGAACGGCCTCTTCAGTGTCGTGGTGGTTAATCAGGTATTTCCAGGCACAGTTGTACAGAAAAGGGGTATATGCTTTGTAGAGCTCCTTTTGGCTGTGCCGATCTTGCTTAACGGCCTGCTGTATATGTCTGAGTAAGTCTTTCAGAACTCGGGATTAATTCAGTCTTAATCCTGCAAATTCGCCACTTATAGAGACCTCCTGATTATTCCGTACGAAGGACACTGAAAACTGACCTATTATGGCCTCGCCAACATCACCATATTCGGTAATCGTTATGTCCGCTATGTCATAATCCAATGGAAATATTCGGAAACCGAGGATATTACCCTTGAACTCTCCTTCTGAAAATCCTTTGACGCCAATGAGCATTTTAGTCGGCTCCCCAGTAACATCATCAATAAACTCTGTGGTTATTAGGGTCTCTTGCGCAGTACTTACCGCAGTGGCCTTTTCTACGACCTTTTGCTGACCGTCATAGTCAACAGAAATAATTCCGTCAGGAAAATCATCAAGAATGCTGGTATCGGGTTCTTCCTCATTAGGGATGAAGTTGACAATCTCAACGGTTTCTGTTACTTCGGTCATATCCTCATTACAGCCCCAGATAGCCATACAGAGTGATAGAATAATAAATTGGTTAATTTTCATTTTATGTCTTTTTAGTTTTATAGTGTTCATACTCCTATAAGCAGCGCAGTTTTCAAAACGCTTAATTCGTGGTCAAAAAAATGTGCTGTGCATACTCCTCAACATCAGACTTGTTAGCATTCTGAGTCTAAACAAGCAATTGAATTTTCAAGATTTTTTGAAATGTAGCTCGAACCTCTTAGAACTGTCTTATGTTAGACCCCACTGTAAGAGGTTTTATTTTAATTTCGTAAAGTGAGAATATCTGGTCATGGTTCGGATAGTGTAGCGATTCTTGTTTTCGCTTCACAGACTGGGGGAGAGCTTATCAGTAAATGGACAAAAGGTAAGGAACTCCTTGGTGCATTGACAGAGCGAACTCTTACACAGGCCAGATTGACCAATCTGCCGTTTTATCACTATCATCAAGAACTTCAGAAAGGACATAATTTCGGGCAACGCCTATCCAATGCAATTCAAGATCTATATGACCTAGGGTATGACCGGATCATCGCTATTGGGAATGATTGTCCACAGATCACGTCTGCACATATCCTTGAGGCACAAGCTTGTTTAGCTGAAGGAGACGATGTGATTGCTCCGGCCACTGATGGAGGATTCAATCTGATCGGTATTCATAAGAATCATTTCGATAGGGACACGTTTGAACAACTGGCTTGGCAGACGGGATCGCTATTTGACCAGACCATTGAGTACTTCCGACAATTTGATACTCGTGTTTCAACACTATCCACTTTTGGGGATATTGACTCATTAGCAGATATCAAGCGCATACTTCCCAAGATCAAATGTACGCTCAGGTCATTATATGTCCTGTTGATTAAAGTCTTACACTCAGTAGAGCATAGATACCACTATCAAGCTACTTTTTCAGTTGCCACTTACCAGGCACTTCCCTTCAACAAGGGGTCCCCGCTGAGCTAAGCTCGCATTCCTTTTTTATCCTTTTCAAGTAAAATTATTAGTAAAAAATGCTCTAATCGGGCATAATCAAAGCATATGTCTAATTCATACTACAATTCAGCCGACCTCAGGAAATTCAGTAAAATCACTGAATGGAGCGAGGAGACGGGCAATAAGTTTTTCGAGTACTACGGTACCGTATTTCAAGAGGGCGCGCTAAGTGCCCGAGAAAAGTCTCTAATAGCACTGGCAGTATCCCATGTGGTGAAATGCCCGTACTGCATAGATGCCTACACCAAGGATGGACTCCAGAAAGGCATCACGAAAGAAGAAATGATGGAAGCCGTACATGCTGGCGCCGCCATAGAAAGCGGAGCGACACTAGTACATGCTGTCCAGATGATGAATAAACACGATAAACTCTCAATGTAATATGGTGGAACTAACAGTGACACAAAAGAAGAAAGACGCCAAGAAGTCTCTCAAGGCGAGAGATAACGAATTAGCGTCAGTCAATAAGCAACTTGAGATACTCAATGGAGGATTATTCGCCGAGGGCGAATTGCCATATTTCAAGGATAAGATTGCCGAGATTGATCAGTTTCCCTTACGTCCTCGCAAACTGGAGATCCTCCAGATCAATGTGGGCTACATGTGCAATCAGGTGTGTTCACACTGTCACGTAGATGCGGGACCAGATCGCAAGGAGATCATGACTCGTGATACGATGAGACAGTGCCTAGAGGTGATCCGCAATACTGGCGCACATACGCTTGACCTAACAGGGGGGGCTCCGGAGATGAACCCGGATTTCAGATGGTTCGTTGAGGAGGCAGCTAAGGCTGGCATCAAAGATTTCATTGTCCGGTCTAACTTGACGATTATTCGTGCAAACAAGAAGTACTACGACTTGCCGGACTTCTTCAAGAAGCACAATGTGCACGTGATCTCATCAATGCCGCACTATACACGTGGCAAGACAGACAAGCAGCGTGGTGACGGTGTTTTTGATAAGTCGATTAAGGCACTACAAGAACTGAACGAACGAGGCTACGGTATGCCGGATAGCCCATTGCGCTTAGACCTCGTCTACAATCCATCGGGAGCATATCTGCCAGGAGATCAGATGGCTATGGAAAAAGATTTTAAGAAGGCCTTGGATGAAGATTTTGGCATCCAGTTTCACAACCTATTTGCCATTACTAATCTGCCGATAGCGAGATTCTTAGATTACCTGATCGAGTCGGGTAACTATATGGATTATATGTGGGCACTAGTAGAGGCGTACAATCCGTCGGCTGTGGCCAATGTGATGTGTACGAACACGATCTCAGTAAGCTGGGATGGGTGGTTATATGATTGTGACTTTAATCAGATGCTCGAGCTAAAAGTGGCCAGCAAGGTGAAGCACATCAGTGAGTTTAACGAGGACGTCTTGAATGATAGAAATATCGTCGTCTCTCAGCACTGTTACGGATGTACGGCTGGGGCAGGGAGTAGCTGCCAAGGTACGGTAGCCTAACTCTGTCGAAATAGATTATTAAAAACAAAAAAATTAAAAACCGGAAACGGTACAAACAAAAACAAATCATACCATGAGTTACTTAGATGCAACTAACGACTTATATAAAGAAGCGGCGCTCACACCAGATGTAGGGCTATGCTGTACGACTAATCCGATCTGGGAACTACCAGGTCTGAGCATACCTGTGATCATGCAACAGATGAACTATGGCTGTGGTAGCACGGTACATGCCCGTGACCTCACTAACAATCCTAAGATGCTCTATGTCGGAGTAGGCGGAGGTATGGAACTGCTACAGTTCTCTTATTTCAATCGCCAAGAAGGTGGCGTCATCGGTGTGGATGTCGTAGATGAGATGCTTGATGCCAGCCGCAAGAACTTTAAAATAGCCGAGGATGAAAATGACTGGTTTAAGTCTGAGTTCGTAGAGTTGCGCAAGGGCGACGCCCTCAACTTGCCGATAGAGGACAACTCCATCGACGTAGCGGCACAGAACTGCTTGTTCAATATATTTAAGGCAGAAGACCTCAAGCGTGCCATAGAGGAGATGTATAGAGTGCTTAAGCCTCATGGCAAATTAGTGATGAGTGATCCTACCTGTGAGCAGGAGATGAACCCTACACTCAGAAACGATGACAGACTACGGGCGCTATGTCTCAGTGGTAGCTTGCCGATCAAAGAGTATATCAAGGCATTGACGGATGTAGGATTTGGTACGATAGAGATCAGAGCGCGTAAGCCATACCGCATCCTTGACCCTAAACATTATCCGACTGATGAGCTCATCTATATCGAGTCAATCGAGGTAGCAGCAATCAAAGATCCTATGCCAGCCGATGGCCCATGTATCTTCACCGGTAAGGCGGCGATATACTATGGCGGCGAAGACTTCTTTGACGATCAGAAAGGACATACCCTATTGAAGAATCAACCACTGGCAGTTTGTGATAAGACTGCAGGGGCTCTTCAAGCGCTTGGGCGTGATGATATCTACTTCAGTGAGTCTACATTCCACTATGACGGTGGCGGATGTTGCTAGTAGAGGATAACAACAGATATTAAGAAGCAGGACTGTCCTTACGGGCGGTCCTGTGTCATTTGCGGGATGTTGAATTCCTTGTTCTCTTGGTTCGATTGCGGATAAAGATTAGTTTATGGCGACTCTTGGTATTTTCTCGTTGCTCTATGTCAAACTTGCCGGTGGAGTCAATCAGAGGCGTTAGTTTTTGAAAGCCATAGATTCTTGAATCAAAATTGGGCTTCTTCTTGAGTAGTAAGCTGCCAACATCACCCAGGAATGCCCAGCCTTCTTCGTCAGATAAATCGTTGACGGTTGAGGTAATTAGACTTACTACCTTTCTCGTTATTTTCTCATGGATGACCTTCGTCTTATCCTCTGTTTTATCCTCACTTTGATTTTTGAGGATTTCGAGATAGATGAATATGTCGCACGCCACGATAAAAGGGTTAGGTGTCTTCTTCTCGCCAATACCGATGACTTGTTTGCCGGCTTCTCTGAGCCTCGTTGCCAATCTAGTGAAATCGCTATCGCTCGATACGAGGCAAAATCCATCGACTTCTGCAGTGTAGAGGATATCCATGGCATCGATGATCATGGCAGAATCTGTGGCATTTTTGCCTTTTGTATATCCGTACTGTTGGATGGGCGTAATGGCATTTTCTAACAAGACCTTCTTCCACTTGGCGAGCCCAGGACTGGTCCAATCACCAAAGATTCTTTTAATCGTAGGATTGCCATACTTAGCGACCTCTTCCATCATCTCCTTAACATGAAGCGAAGAGATGTTATCTGCGTCTATTAATACAGCTATGTTCTTATTATTCATTTTCATATACCTTGAGGATCATAAGAGTGGATCGCAGAGGAAAGATAGAGTAAATGTGTGTGACTCCGTGATTAAATAAGATTATGAGCTTCTAACGATAAATGTCGTACCTTGCACAGGCTAATGAAGATGACTACATTTCTTACCTATCTTTAGTTTCCTTCTCTTTAATTTACTTTTATTACATAAGGTTTTATGAGATTATCAATGGTTTTTATTGTTCTAGTATTTGTGTTTGCACAAGCATGTTCACAACAAGGGCAAAAGGGACAGCACGGACAACATACGCATGTGGAGTTTACACCTGCCACTAATAACTTTTTGCCGTTCATCAATTCATATTCTCCAGAGGATGGATTGAAGCAGTACTACCTGAAGGATGCGGCGTGGGTACGCAATGAGGCTATCCCAAATTTTCAGGGCGACAGTGCCATCAGAAACATGGGTGTGCAGTATTTCAGTCAGGGAGGAACACCTCAACTATTTGTGTATTCTAAAAGCTCAGGTGACTTTAAATTTTACTACTTGACCACAGACGGATGGGTAGTCAATGAAATTATGCCTACAGGCAAAATCGGAATTGCTTCTAATCGTATTTCTGCGACATTCTCGCCAGCGAGCAATGCGGTAACCAGTTATATATTTTCACACTCTGCTGATGGTTCCAAGGTTGAACTATTAGAGGTTGTTGACAACACGTGGACACCGACCAATTACTTCCCACAAGATCTGCCTAACTAAGCGGCGGATTCTTAACGACATATAATTATGCTCTATGCACTGTGTGCATAGGGCATTTTTTTTTGGCCTGTTTAGCTTCATCACTTGATTTCATGTTGTAAGCTGATAGTCTTGTATGAGTAAGCCACAGGGCAGAAGGGAAGGATTACGTGGTAACCTTCCAAGTGATTCCAAATTGGTCAATGCAATTTCCGTAATAAGACCCCCAGAATGTTGTATGCATAGGCAGTGTTTTTTGTCCACCATCGGAGAGCTCGTTAAATAGTCTGTCAGCTTCATCTTTATCGTCTGCATGAATGATAAGACTAAAATTGCTATATCCTTGTGATTCTTCAAATCCTTCTGCATAGTCAGCTCCGTTCAAACTTGTTTCTGCACTAATATCTAAAGTGACATGCATGATTTTATTTCCATCAGTTTCTTGGAAAATGTGCCTGTCTTTTTCTGGAACTTCATTATAGCGTCCGATGTATGAGATCTCTTTGCGAAACACTCCTTCATAAAACTTAAAGGCTTCTTCGCAATTACCATTGAAATAAATGTAGGGGTTCATTTTTGTCATAGAGCTTGTTTTTTAGGTTGGTGTTTGTTTTTTTGAGGGTAACGGATAGTAAACTCACACCTACGTAGAATAGTCAACACGCAAATTGATCTTCTGTCTCTGAGTAAGCGGGTCCTGATCACTTAGCCCAAACACCAAATTATATATTGTTTGCCTATAGGGGGCAGCTCGGCAACGGAATTGTACAACAACGCCCAATATCGGCATGCTACTCATGCCGTATTCCGCGCTTTATGTTATGCTTAGTTACCCTGTAAAATCTAAGATAGTAATAACAACGGTGATTTGTTTAATCACCTTGTGCCTTAAGCAATGTGATACTTGCATACCTAACTCAGAGGTCAGTGACTTACAGGGAAATAGAATTAAAGGACTATGATGGTCAGCTTCTTTGATCGACTATTCTGCTGAGCTTGCCACCTGCGCTTCTTGGGATATCTTTGCTATTGACGATGTGGACTTGCATGCTGAGCCCGATCGTGTCTTTGATTTTTGCCTGCAAGAGATGTTGGAGCTCATGGTCGATTTCGGATTGTCGCGACTTGGATAGGCTGTTATAGCTCGTTTGGAAGGCTGCCTCTTTTTCGACTTTGACGGTAACCGCGTCCATGCCGCCGTCATTGCTGACGATGAGTTGATATTGTGCGGCTAAGTCAGGGATCTTTTCAATGACAGACTCTACCTGTGTATGAAAGAGGTTGACACCTCTGATGATGAGCATGTCATCGGCGCGGCCTTTGATATCTCCCATCTTGATGTGCGTTCGCTTGCCATTGGTGTCGTAGTGCAGGGTACAGATATCATTGGTGTAGTATCGGCAAAATGGCATGGATTCCTTAGTCAGCGTGGTAAAGACTAATACGCCCTCCTGTCCATAGGGTAGTGGTTCTTTAGTATCTCGGTCTACGATCTCTGGGTAGAAGTGGTCCTCCCAGATGTAGCTTCCAGTGCCTTTCTCATCGACGTCCTCTTGTGATACACCGGGACCGATGATCTCGCTGAGTCCATAGATATTGGTGGCTTGTAGGTCAAGTCCGGTCTCAATATCTTTTCTGACAGCTTCGGTCCAGGGCTCTGCGCCGATGATGGCGTACTTGACTTGGAGTGCGGTGGGATCGATGCCTTTTTCTTTGCATTTTTCAGCAAGCGTCTGTCCATACGACGGTGTGCAGGTGATGATGTCGGGTTTAAAGTCTTGGAGTATGGTTATTTGGCGTTCGGTCATACCGCCTGATACGGGGATCACGGCGAGTCCCATTTTCTCTGCACCACCATGGATGCCGAGCCCACCTGTAAAGAGGCCATAGCCATAGGCATTGTGGATCTTCATGCCGGGACGGGCTCCAGCAGCGTATAGAGACCTTGCGACCACTTCTGAAAAAATCTCTAAGTCATGTTTCGTATAGGTGACCACGGTCGGCCTGCCTGTAGTGCCACTGGACGCATGAATTCTGGCAAATTGAGTCTCAGGTACAGCGGATAGCTTGTAGGGATAGTTGTCTCTCAGGTCTGTTTTAAGCGTGAAGGGGAGCTTGTGGATATCCTCGATTCTCTTGATGTCGGTAATATCTATGCCAGCCTCATCAAAGGTCTTTTTGTAAAAGGGTACATGAGTATATTGCCGTCGTAGCATCGCTTGCAATCGCTCACTCTGTAGCCTGCGCAGCTTGTCTATTGGTAATGACTCAATTTCTTTGTTGTACATCGTATAGATCGTTTCTCGCTTTAATCAATAGTCGTTGAGATCGACCGGAGATCTCGTGTGTTCCAACACTCAGTGAGCTATCTAAGCAAATTTTGCTAAGGCTTCTTTAGTAAATGTCGAGAGTACCAGTTGACCACTTTTTTCTGCTCGTTGTGCCAAGAGTGTATCCCAATGATCGCAATCCTCCCAAAATACCCGCTTGAGCATAGTCTGAGCTTCGGGATTGGTGCTAAGCAGATAGTCTGCCAGCGCCATGACCGCCTCGTCTAATGCTGCAGCGCTATCATATACTTCGGCGTAAAGTCCCTTGGATTTAGCCCAGTTGGCATCATAAAACGCATTGGCATTGATCGACAGTTGGCTCATAGCGGATATGCCGACCTTGCGTACAACAGCGGGCCCGACCACGAATGGTCCAATACCGACATTGAGCTCGCTCAGTTTGATCTTGGCATATTTAGTCGCCAGGCAATAATCAACCGCACTGGCTACTCCTACACCGCCACCTACCGCTGCGCCTTGCACTCTGCCGATGATGAGCTTGGGACATTTCCTACAACTGTTGATCACATTGGCGAAGCCCATGAAGAACTGTTTGCCCGTAGGAAAATCATCGATGCTGATGAGTTCGTCAAAGCTCGCTCCGGCGCAAAATGTTCGATCGCCACCGCTTTTTAAAATGATCAGCTGCACCGCAGGATCTTCGCCCGCTTGTTGGATTGATAGGGCTAACTCCGCCAAAATTTTGCCCGGCAGAGAGTTGTGCTTGGGATGAAAGAACTCGATCTCGCAGAGTCCCTTTTTAATCATAGTCGACTTCACATAGCCGTCATTCATTGGAGTACTCATGGATCAGATTAAGTTGAATTGAGTAAAGTGGTGATAGGCGTGCTTGGTATTGTAGAGCTCCCAGTCATATTCGTTTAGATCACCAAACACAGGATTGGGTATCGTAGCAGTTGGGTCTGCCTTAAATATGGCGTCAATCTCTTCCAGCCCCTTGATAAAGGCCTCTTTAGCGCTGTCTAAATCTGCATATCTGAGATCCTCTAATTTGCCCTTGCGGAGTAGGGGATGGTCAAATTTTTTGGGCAGACCTCGGTAGTCATACAGCGACGCCTGCATTTTAGGGATATGCTCCTCTGGAGTAATCTGATCTGTCTTAATGTTGCCTAATGCAATCTGACAAAACCACTCTAGATGCTCCACCATGTGCTGTGGTGTCAAGATGCCCCATGCTGGTTTCGTATCCTCGGTCAGGTTGTTTAGAGCCGTTTGGATATAGCTCTTGTCTACTTTAGGCAGTGGGTTTTTCTTTTGTACTAGGGTCAAGATGGTAGCCATCGCTACTAATTCACCATCTTGATCAAACACTTCTTCATACCACTTCACTACGCCAGATGGATGTGCTTTGCCGTTAGTATCACGGTCTATCTTCTCCTTGCACGTGAGGCGTACCTGTATGGTATCATTGTGATAGATCGGTCTGATAAATCTGCACTCGTCGATACCATAGTTGGCTCCAACAGGACCCTTATGCGGATGGACAAACAATCCAGCAGCCGCAGCCAGTATGAAATAACCATGGGCCGCTCTCTTTTCAAAAATCGATCCTTTGAGAGACGTGATATCTGTGTGTGCATAGAACACGTCCCAGCTTAGATTGGCAAAATTCTGAATATCAGAATCCGTCATCGTCCGCTTATGGGTTAAGATTGACATGCCAGGCTTGATATCCTCAAAGTGATATTTGAAGGGATGTTTTTCTGCCT